>CAZILJ010000400.1:0-3342 GCA_964539915.1 uncultured Acidobacteriaceae bacterium
CAACTCCGGTGTCGCCTGCACCGACGGTCCGCTTCGTTCGGCCACCGTCAGCTTCGCTCCGCTCTTCCGCATCAGCTTCTGGCGCATCAACTTCTGGCGCATCAACTTCTGGCTCCCTACCGGCTTCCGCAGCCAAAGCAATTCCCCGGCAGCACATGAAGTCTGTGTTCGCGATGGAAGAAATCCTGGGCACGAACTGGCTCAATAAACTCGGAATAGTCCTCGTAGTGTTTGGAGTCGCGCTCTTTGGTATTTATGAACTCGGCCAACTTGGCCCCGCGGGCAAGGTTGGACTTTCGTACGCGGTCTCGTTTGCGCTGCTCGGTGTCGGCGTTTTCCTCGAAAAGAGCGACCGCTACCGGATTATTGGTCACACTCTGATCGGTGGCGGTTGGGCTCTTCTGTTTTTCACGAGCTATGCCATGAATCACGTGCAGGCCATGCGCGTGATGAGTTCGGAGAGCGCCGATCTCATCGTCATGCTGGCCGTAGCGCTGGCCATGGTCGTACACACTCTGCGTTATCGCTCGCAGCTTGTGACGGGTCTGGCATTTCTGCTGGCGTATGGCACCGTCGCGCTCAGCAACGATGATGTGTACAGTCTCTCCTCCGGCGTGATCCTCGCCATCGGACTGGTTGCGATCGTCATAAGAATGGGATGGTTCGAACTCGAAGTCTTCGGCATTCTGTCGAGCTATCTCAGTCACGCATACTGGCTTTACCGCCTGCTGGGGCCAGGTGGAGCGCAGGGCCACGCTTTTCCCGATTATCACGCCAGCACGGCGATTCTCTTGTTCTATTGGCTCACCTATCGAATCTCGTATGTCGTCCGCAGACCGAAGACTCTTTTTGCGGAGCACGTGTCCACTGCGGCAGCTCTGTTCAACACCTTGCTCCTGCTCGGTGTGATGAAGTTCCAGTCGGTCAACCCGAAGTTAGCGTTCATGGCTCTTCTCATCATCGGCGCAGCGGAGTTCTCCTTCGGACAACTTTCCATCACCAGGCGGCGCCGCGAAGCTTTCGTTGTGCTGAGCGTCCTCGGAACGGCGCTCATGGTTGCAGCTGTGCCGTTCCGAGGTTCCGACAACAATCCCGTCGTCTTGTGGCTGATCGGTGCTGAAGTTTTCCTGGCCGCAGGCGCCGCCGTAGCTGAAGTCGTTTTCCGGCGGCTGGGATTATGCATTGGACTCCTGGTTGGATTGCATCTCGCCTTCGTTGACTTTCCTCAGCTCGTCACGGCGCGGCAACTCAGCGAGAATCTCGCCCTTGCTGCTGGAACCATCTTCGGGCTGTGTGCGGTGGTTTTCTATTGCAACGCACTCTTCATAGACTTGCACTGGAAGCCCTATTTCACTGACTCTCCGGACGCACCCCTGCTCTGCGCACACTCTTATATCGGAGGCTTCGCTGCCGCATCCGCTGCCTGGGCCCTCTGCTCCGGCGATTGGACTGCCCTTGCGCTCGCGGGCATAATGCTGACGTTGGCGGCCTTGGCACGAAGGTTGAAGTCCCTGCACCTGCAAGTGCAGTACGGCGGACTCGGGCTGTTGAGTTTGTACCGGGTCGCAGTAGTCAACCTTCACAGTGAAGTTCCCCCGAATTCTCACATCACGACGCGACTCGTCACGTTGCCGATCCTTGCCGCCGCTTTTTACCTGACAGCGAAATTTGTGACAGCAAGCGATGGCAAGGACAAGCGCACCTTTCAAGGTCTGTTCGCGATCGCCGGCACGGGGCTCCTTACGGCGCTGATTTATTACGAAGTCCCGGAACTCTGGCAGCCGCTTGCAGCCATTGCATTCGCTGTTCTTCTGTTGGAAGCCGGTCAGGGGATCGCATATCCCGTGCTGGCGTTTCACGCACACGTGCTGAGTGGCTTGGCGGTCCTTGCCGCAATGACTGCTGATCAAGCCGGCGTTCACCGCTGGCATGATATCCCGCTTCATGCGTTTGGGGCATTGCCCGTCGTCGCTGGCGCTTATTGGATTGCCCGTCGTATCCGCCTTCCTGATCCCGCTCACGTTCACTTCGGCCGAATGTTCTATAGCTGGGTAGGAACGTTCGTGATGGCCTGGGTTCTCTACGAGGCTGTGCCTGCGCCGTGGATTGCGGTTTCGTGGCTCGGGTTCGCAATCGTCCTTGCCTTGATCATGCGTAAGATCGGCTATGAGCCATTGGCGTGGCAGGCCAATGCGTTGGCCGTGTGCGCGGTCGTGCGCGCTTACACATTTAACCTGGAAACCGAGCAGCCGTTCTGGCCGGGGATTTCGCAGCGATTGGTCACAATTTCAATCGTTGCCGCGGGCCTGTACTTCCTATCGCGCAAGGCTCTCGCTCCCAACTCTGACTCCCGGCGCGCGATTTCTTATCTGCATACCTTCGCCGCCACGGCCTTGCTGGCTTTGCTGGCATGGCATGAAGCTCCCAGCGGGTGGCTTGCGGCAGTGTGGGCAGTCTTTGCGCTTCTGCTCGCTCTCGTCGATCGGCGATTCGAGCTCGAGGATCTCGGCTGGCAAGCCCATGCTCTCGCGGGGCTCACGATGCTGCGTAGTGTGACCGTAAATTTGTACACCTCTGAAACCTGGCACGGCATAAGCGTGCGGCTGCTCTCGCTGGCGATCGTCGCGTTCGTATTCTATGCGCTATCCCGAATCGTCCGATTGCCTGAACAGTTGCGAGAACGCGATTTCCATCACATTTACTCATGGGCGGCTTCGGCGCTGGTATCTCTGCTCATGTGGTATGAACTGCAGCCGCTCAGTGTTGCCGAGGGGTGGGCCGTGTTCGGCCTGGTTCTTTTCGAATACGGACTCTGGCGTAAGACCAAGCAGTTTCGATTCCAAGCTTACGTCGCGCTCGGTGCCGCCTTCGGTCGAATCTTCTTTGCAAATCTTACGGCAGGTGACCCGGGCGAATTGTGGGGTCCGCGCATGTATACCGTGCTCCCCATTACGCTCATCCTGTTTTTTGCTTACGCGCAGTTGGGTCCTGGCGAGCAAGTTGCCAACAACGATCGGAGGCTGCACTTTGACATGCTCCTTGCCTACCTCGGAACGGGAACAGTGGTTGCGCTGCTGTACTTCCAATTCGCCAACGAGTGGCTTGTAACCGCTTGGGGGATTGTGGTTTTTTCCCTTTTTGGTCTGTCCCTGTTTCTGGATCGCCCGATCTTCTTGCACCAGGGACTGCTTCTCACCTTGTGCACTTGTACCCGTAGCGTGATACACAATCTGTTCGGCGCAAGCTATTTCACTGGCCGAGACTGGACGGGTAGATACTTCGTTCTGGGCTCCGCCATCGCCGCGCTCCTGGCCTGTCTGCCGTTCGCATTCCGGTGGCGCG
>CAZILJ010000401.1:0-2707 GCA_964539915.1 uncultured Acidobacteriaceae bacterium
GCCGGAGGAGAAGCCGGAGCGGCGGCGATTTGTCACCATGCAGAGCGAGTTGCATCGGCTATTGCTGTGGTTACAGGAACAGGGGGTGGAAGAAGCGGTGATAGCTTACGCTTCACACTGCACCTCACTTGGTCGGTGCGAGACATTCTCGAGCAACTGTAGTCTCTTCGATCCTTCGATCGTCTCACGCCACTGGCTTTCCGTGATGGATCGATGGATCAGCACCAGGGTCCTCATCGAGGTACTCATTCTTTTCGTTGCAAAGATGGGCGCGCACGAGACCGACAGCGCGCCAAGTCTTCAGTTGCTGGGTTGAGATATCGAGCCGCTGCGCCATCTCATCAAGCGTCAGCATTCCTTTCGCACGCAACCGCTCGAAATGACTCTCCAGTCCGTATTCGATCCCCATGCAACCGATCATGCGGCCAGTAAATGGTTTGCCCTAACCGGACACCAAACCACGCGGGTTCAGGATATTTGCAATGGCCTGGTGAGATGGTGATCCAGTAATCGCTCGACCTCAGTCGAGGATACCGCGAGGAATCGCGAAAGAAAAACGAAATGCATGTTCGACCTGCAATAACGCCTGGCGGAATTAAGCGCCAAAGCAAAGCGGCGGCCTCTTAGAGATTTTGTCTCTCGGGAGCGCTTCCGACTCCAGCCCTGCATGCGCTGCAGCCTAACACTAGAAGTCGCCTTAGGTCCTATAATCTGAAACGTATGGGCGCAACGCTTAGAAATATTTCCGCAGTCCTCGCCCTGTCATTGTCCTCGGCGCTTTGTTTTTCCCAATCCGGAGAAGACAAGCAGGCAAGTCTCGCGGCCCACCTCCAGAAGGCGAAGACATATCTCAATGAGAAACGCCCCGATCTCGCGATTCCCGAGTTGCAGGCAGCAGCGTCGATCGATCCCGAAAATGTGGAAACGCGAGGGAACCTGGGTGTCCTGCTGTATTTTCAAGGCAAAGCCCGGGATGCAGTTCCGCATCTTCGAGCAGCCGTCGACCGCCAGCCGGGTATGGGGAAGATTCAGGGACTGCTGGGACTGGCCGAGATACGTACGCTGGATTTTGTGCAGGGGCGGAAAGATCTGGAAGCGGCGTTTCCATTGATCGGAGATCAGAAGTTCAAAGTGGAAGTCGGTCTGGAATTGGTTGGTGTATATACGCAAAGCAGCGATCTGGAAGCAGCGAGCGTGGTGGTGGCTCAGCTGCGTAGAGCGGCGCCGGACAATGCGGAGGTTCTCTACGCGGCCTATCGCACGTACGCAGATCTCTCAGCTGAGTCGATGCTTGCATTGTCGCTGGCTGCGCCGGACTCTGCGCAGATGCATCAGTTGATCGCTCATGAGGAGACCAGGCAAGGCAATACGAACGGTGCGCTAGGGCAATTCCGCAAGGCAATTGCCATCGATCCGCACCTGCCGGGGGTTCATTTCGAACTGGCAGAGCTGTTGCACACTTCGCAGGATGCAGCTGCTAAGAACGAGTCAGAACGGGAGTACCGCGCTGCGCAAGCGGAAAATCCGCTGGACGAGAAATCGATCTTCAGACTGGCTGAGATTGACTCGGAAAAGGGAAATATTCAGCAGTCTGAAGAGGAGTACACGCAAGCCCTCGCGTTGCAGCCGGCCGATGCGGATGCCAAGCTGGGTCTGGCCAAGACGCTGATCCAGATGAATCAGACCGATAAAGCGCAGCGGTTGCTGGAAGAGACAGTCGAACTGGAACCGACGAATGCGACCGCACATTACCGACTGAGCACCCTGTACCGGAAAATCGGGCGGGTGGAAGACGCCAAGAAGGAAGTGGAACTCTACAAGAAATACAAGGATATGAAAGAGAAGCTGCGTGCTCTATACCAGGAGCTGCAAATACAGCCAAAAGAGACTGGCGCGGATGAGCTGGATCAGAAGTAGCCCTGGAGCGCAACGGAGCGCTCGAAAATCGCTGACGCCGCATGCGATATTTCCCGCATTACTGGCGCTGCCTTTCATCTTGTGCCTGAGCACAGGGATGCTCGCACAAATGGGGACCCCTACCCCGCTCTCCCCCAAAGAACGTGAACAGGCCGCGGCGGAGAAAGCGGCGAGTGGAACAATTCCGAACTACCCGAAGCTGGTGGACATTACGGCTTCGACCGAGATTCACTTCGAACACCAATCGAGTCCCGAGGCAAAATTCATTGCGGAGTCGATGAGCGGTGGAGTCGCGCTCATCGATTACGACCGCGATGGTTGGCCGGATATTTATTTTACGAATGCGCAGAGCGTGGAAATGGCTCTCCATGGCGTCAAAGCCCGCAGCGCCCTCTACCATAACAACCGCGACGGAACGTTTACGGATGTGGCGGAGAAGGCGGGGGTGGGATATCCATGCTGGGCGATGGGTGCATCGGTCGGCGACTACAACAATGACGGCTGGCCGGACCTGCTGGTCACTTGCTTCGGGGGAGTAGTGCTCTACCGCAACAACGGTGACGGCACCTTCACCGATGTCACCAAAGAGGCAGGGCTGGCAAGCGATACCGGTTGGGCAACGGGCGCCGCCTTCGGCGACTACGACGGCGATGGTTGGGCCGATCTCTTCGTGTCCCACTACGTCGCGCTCAGCCTTAACGACCTCCCTGTTTTCGGCTCCAGCAAAACTTGCAAATACCAGGGCATTGACGTGCAGTGCGGTCCTCGCGGCCTCAAGGGTTCGCCCGAC
>CAZILJ010000402.1:0-2696 GCA_964539915.1 uncultured Acidobacteriaceae bacterium
AAGGTGACACCTACTATCGAATCAACGCGATCCCGCTCGGTGGCTACGTCAAGATGAGCGGCGAGAATCCGATGGACGAGCGCTCCGACGATCCGCGCGAGTTCATGAATCATCCCCGCTGGCACCGCTTCCTGGTCGCCATTGCCGGGCCGCTGATGAACATCCTGCTGGCGGTCGTTCTGCTCACCGTCGTCTACATGGTGCACTACGAATATCCAGCAGTCTATGACGAGCCGCCGGTCATCGGATGGGTGCTGAAGGACTCAGCCGCGGCCAAAGCTGGCTTCCAAATCAACGATCGCATTACCCGCATCGATGACGTGGAGAATCCCACCTGGGAGCAGGTCGAACTGAAGGAAGCGTTGAGCCCGGGTCAGCCTCTGAATGTCACCATAGACCGCGAGGGGCGCACCGTCGAAAAGACGATCGTTCCTGAGGCCATGGGCGTCGATCAGATTGGATATGCGGGCTGGGCGCCGAAAGAAGGTGTCGTCACCATCGTAGACCTGGTCGACGGGATGCCGGCCCAGAAGGCGGGATTGAAGGAAGGCGATCAGATTCTGAGAATGGACGACAAGCCGGTGCCTGCACTGGCCGCCATGATCGAGAGCCTGAAGATCACAAAAGACAAGCCGATCGCGATCACCGTCGAGCGCAAGGGCGAGCAGAAGACTTTCAGCGTTCAGCCTGTGCTTACCGATAAGTGGTACCGCATCGGCATCGGCAGCATGCAAATGAAGGTGAAGACGCTTCCCTTCGCGGAAGCCTTGAAGCTCTCGCTGCATGAGAACCGGCAGAACGGATTGCTGATACTTGAACTTGTTAAGAAAATGGCGCAGCGCAAGATTTCTATGCGCTCGATCGAAGGCCCGATCCGAATCGGCCAGGCCGCGGGCGAAGCAGCCCGTCGCAAAGGCTGGACTCCTCTGATGGGATTGACCGCTGCCATCAGTCTGAATCTTGGTATCTTCAACTTGCTGCCGATCCCCATCCTGGATGGCGGCGTCATCTTGTTCCTGCTCATCGAGGGCCTGATGCGCCGGGACATCAGCATGAACATCAAGGAACGCGTGTACCAGGCAGCGTTCGTCTTCCTCGTGCTCTTCGCGGTGATGGTCATCTACAACGACTTGATGAAGACCATTCCGGGGCTCGCCGACAAACTTCCTTAGACAACTCCGACCGAGATGCGAAGCCGGCAGCTGATGTTCAGCCGCCGGCTTGTTGGTTTCCGGTGAGTCTCGTTGAGTCCCTCACCATTACGCACTTCTGCTTTCGCGGTGTGCAGTCTTGTGTGGCGGGAGCAGTCGCCTGGACTTTGGCTGGCAAACCGATGCTCCGGCGCCGCCGGCTGGCGGGCGTTTCACGGCTCGAAGGCCGGCGGCTGCCTGCCCGGCTTGCTTGGTGTGCGCTATCTGAGCAGGCTGAGCCAAGGCGTTGAATGGATCATCGCTGGTTACGGCATTCGGCAGACCTTGAAGGGCGCTTTGAAACTTCGACCACGCGTTCCCGCTCTGGTCACCCGTCAGCTTAGCGTAGAGCTGGGCAAGAGTTCCGGAGTCTCCCAATGCCACCATCACCGGGGCAATCTGATCGAGACTGTGCCCCAGGCTCATCAGCCAGGAAAGAAATGCCATGCCGCACCCGATGCTATCGGCGTTCTGGTCCGTTGGGTCCGTCTGGTCGACGAAGTCCGGTTCGCCATCCTGCACCCACTGCGGAGCCGTCGCGAAATCCGACAGCGCATTGTTGCTGACGACCGTGGCGCACCAGCGCGAGAGCGCTTCGCCGGTGCTCAGGCCGCAGAGGTTTCCGTTCATCGAACACTCGCTCAGTTCCGCCTCAAACAGCGCGGAGACTCGCGCTGAACTCCCGAACGACGCGTCAACTTCGATCGCCGCTCCGGTGGTGTAATCGCAACCCAGGTGGTCGGCGCCGCCCGTGCCATCCGTGGCGCCGCCGAGGGCAAAGACTATTGCGCTGACCGGGCCGCCAGCGGTGCCAAAGATCGTGTCATTCGCCGTGACCACGCGATCGGCGTCGTTGAGCAGATCCTGGGCATTCTGCAGGCCCGATTGGCCGAGCGACGGATCTACGTATACCGTAACGCGGCCGCTCGGACTGGTTCCTACGAACTGCGAAGTGCCTTTGTAACTGGGCCATGCCGGCGCGGCAGGACCGCTAATATCAACTGGTTTCTTCCCGCTGCGCGGGGCCTTAATGCGGTGATTTGGACTCATAAGAAGAACCTCCATTTCGGACAAATCTATAGTGAGGAATCGAAGCGGCGCGTTGCAGCCCCGTCGTTCAGCCAGAGGTGGGACCGGTCGTTCTTACAGCTGCACTGGAATGGTAAGTCCGATGATTTCACAGTCGCGGAGCGAGAGCAATCCGTTACAGAGTCCGAAACTGACACCGAAGGACACGGGGTGCAGATCGCATAATTTTCTGTCGAAGCCTGTAAATCTATGATTCCGTTCAAGTTAGCTCCTAGAGATGCTCTCGCTCGCCGCCACGATGTTGATATGTAAGGACTTACACGCAGAATATTCCGGAATGAGGAGTTAGATGCAAACATCTAGGCGAACTTCCCCAGTCTTTCCGTTCTCCTCATTGCTGACTTCGTGCATGATCTCAGTTTGCGCTTTCCATTCTCGCGGTGAAGATTGTTGGTCACAGCAATGACATATTTTTTT
>CAZILJ010000403.1:0-2032 GCA_964539915.1 uncultured Acidobacteriaceae bacterium
CCCAGCGTACCCGCGACGGTCACCGGAATGGCTGTTGCGGCGATTACCGCGACGCGAATCGGGAGCAGGATGATCGTCACGATGATTACGGATCCGATAGCCAGCAGGAACTCCCGTTCCAGATCCCGGATTCGCTCGCGAACGACTGACGGTTGATCGGCGATCAAATCGAGCTTGAGATCGGGCGGCAAAAGCGGCCGCACCTGGGCCAGCGCCGCGCTGATCTGCTCACCAAGCTCGACGATGTTCCGTCCTTTTTGCATCTCAACGGAGAGCAAAACGCTTGGCTCACCATCGAACCGCGCAACGGCGTCCGGGTCCTGATACCGGCGCTCGACGTTGGCAAAGTCCCCTATGTAGACCGGCTGACCTGTGGTTTTCGAGACATCCACGAGAATCTTCTTGATCTGTTCCTCGGTGACCAGAAGTCCATTCGTCTTTAGCGGGATGTCCTCATCCGGTGTCAGAAGAGAGCCCGAATCCTCGATGATGTTGCGCTGCCGGAGCGCCTGAACAACCTGGGTTGGATTCGCAAAATATTGAGAGATACGTTGCAGGCTGCCGGTAATGCGTATCTGCTCTTTTTGCTCCCCATAGCGTCGCAGCTTGGCGACATTCGGAATCGTGCGCAGTTCGTCTTCAATGCGCTCAACATAATCCTTCAGCTCACGGTATCCATAACGACTCCCGTGAACGGCAACAAGCATCGCTACAGTGTCGCCAAAATTGGAATCCACGATTAATCCGGCGACCCCTGGCGGGAACTCGCCTCCGGCATGAGCTTCATTGAGCTCGTGGCGCAGCCTGGACCAGAATTCGTCGGTGTCCCTTACGTTGTCCTGCAGCTCCACACTTACAAAAAGAACTCCGGGGCGGCTCGTCGAATAGGTTTTTTCCTTGCGGACTTCCGCGAATTTAAAAAGATGATCTTCGATTACTTTGGCCAGCTGGCTCTCGACCTGATCGGACGTAGCCCCCGGATAGATTGCTGCCACAATCCCCGTCCGAATCGTGACGCTGGGATCTTCCATCCGCGGCATATGCAGGATCGCCTGGGTACCGAGCAGCAAAAGCCCGAGAGTCAGGCTGAGTGTCACCGCCGGATATTTCAGAGAAGCCTTGATGGGATTCACGGCCTTTCCTCTTTCGCGCTGACTATCGATCCCTCGCGCACAAGTTGTTGGCCAGCGACCACCACCAAATCGGTGTCCTTCACACCATCGACGATCTGCACATCCCGATCCATCACCTCCCCCGCGGTCACTCGTTTCGCATACACCCGCTTCTCATTCGGGAAGTAAACGAAGACCTGCGGTGCCCCCTGCGGATCGCGCACCAGCGATTGACCCGGGAGCGTGAGAACATCGCGGCTTTCATTGCCCAGAATGCGGGCTTCGGCGATCATCCCTACGAGAAGAGCGCTCCGGGGGTTCGGTACGGTGATCCTGACCATGTATGTGCGCGTCTGCGGCTCTGCCGACACGTTGACGAGCCGGACTTTTCCGGAGAAGTTCATACCGGGGCGAGCCGGCGCCGTTACGATTACCTGCTGTCCTCCGTGGACCAGGCGAACATCGGTTTCCGGCACGCCGACCTGGATCTCCACCGGATCCAGTTCGACAATCGTGAAAACGGCAGTGCCGGAACTAGCCATGGCCCCCTGCTCAATGTTGCGTTTTGACACAAAGCCGCTGACGGGAGCGATCAGTGTGGCGTCGCTCAACCTTTTCCGGGCGGTGCGTTCAGCGGCCTCGGCCTGTTCGAGCGCGGCCTTTGCAGCGGTCTTGTCCTCCTGCTGGGCGCCCTTTTGAGCCTGGGCGTATTGCTGCTCCGCGTTTGTGTATGCCGTCTCGTACTTCTTGAAATCGTTCGGCGCGAGACTCTTCCTTTCGTACAGAGTTTTCATTCTTTGAAATTCATCCTCTGCCTGCGAGAGACTTGCTCGTGCCTGTTCGACGACTTCCGGGCGTGCGGACAACGAAGCCTTCTCGTTCTGAGCACGGGCAAGCGCAGTCTGTGCGATGGCCCCGTC
>CAZILJ010000404.1:0-2778 GCA_964539915.1 uncultured Acidobacteriaceae bacterium
CCGGCAGCCAAGCGCTCGGTCTCGGCGAGTGCTTGTTTTCGATCATCGGGGTGGAGCATCCATTGCGATGACTTGCCGAGCAGTTCAGATTCATGCCACCCGAGTGTCGTGGTCCACGCTGGATTGACTTTGAGAAATTTACCCTCCAAGTCGGTGATCACCAGCAAATCTTGGCAGACATTCCAGATTTGGAGTCGCTCTAGCGTCTCCTCCTTGATGCGCCGCTCCAATGTCTCGTTGAGTTCGCGTAGCGCGGCCCCGGCACGCTTACGCTCCGTAATTTCCTCAGCCACGACGCTAATGCCGATAATCTTTCCTTCAGGGCCCTTCAATGGGTGCCAGTTAGTAGTCCAAAAACGCTCGGCATTCTGTTTGTCAGGTCGCTGCCCATTGACTTCAATTCCTACAACCGGCTCTCCCGTCCGCAAAACGGTCTGGACAATATTTTCGACCTGCTCTGCAACGTCAGGAACCGTTTCGCGTACCGACCTTCCAATATGCTCAGCGACGGAAATACCGGAGATTTCAGTCAGATGGTGATTTATCAATAGGTAACGGCAATCCGTGCTGAGGAAGGCGAGACCGATCGGTGCGGTCTCATAAATCAATTGAAGCTCCGGGGAAGTCAAAGCTCCGACCCGATCTGAATGACTGATGCAGCGATCCATGACGTCGCGGACTCTCGTTAAGTGATCCGGGCGAAGGATAGCTAATAACTAGCACGGCCGCCACCATGGCCCGGCGCGGCGGAATTGACTCGAGCTACATCGACCGCCGCCCGCTGCGGCTCTTGAGCCATCGCGGAATCTTGGTGACGAGCCAGGTCAGGCGGCAGCGGCTTGGGCTTGCGATCTGACGATCTCGATTCCGTCGTTTTACATTACACTGAGGATAACTTTCGGCAACTGGCGGTTGCCGCGAAGACGATGCCAACGTTTCTTGGCGGCTTGTGTGAGCTTGAAGATCATGGCGAGCGCGGTCTTGTTTGAGACGCAACCCCTTGATCGGACCGTTCTATACGGACAGTCGCGAATGTGCTCTCGATCGGGTTTGTCGTGCGTAGATGCATCCAATGCTCGGCGGGGAAGTCGTAGAAGGCGAGAAGTGCCTCACGGACCTTCATCAGGCGCTCGACGGCCTTTTCGTACTTAATGCCGTAGGTTTCGATTGCAGCCATCCAGATGTCCTGCAATGCGCACTTGGCCTTTGCTTGCAGGCTCTTCGGAAGAGACAACGTCTCCGAAGCGCACGCCGCGAAGAAAACAGCGCGAAGGATCAGCGGATCCTCACCCTCGAAGAACGCCTGATGCCAAACCCCTTAATTGCTCTCGGTCTGGCACCATTTTCCAGAGAGGTCTGGACGAGCTTCACGACAAGGAATTCCACCATTACATGGACCCACCCATGGATAGGTGGTATTTATTTTGCACGCGGGCAATCTGGGTAGCCACATGGCGAGGGAGGTACCGACATGAGCAGTACAAAATGGCTTCTGCTCATGCTGTTAGCCGCGATCGCGGGCGCCGTCGGGGCACCAAGCCTCGCGGACGCGAACGACGACGATATCGTCATTGGGTTCGCGACGTCGAGGTCGGGATTTATGGCGCAGTATGACGACAATCCGACAAAGATGGCGCAGGTATTCATCGACGAGGCTAATGCCAAAGGTGGATTGCTCGGCCGTAAACTGAGGGCCGTGTTTGCCGACGCGAAGTCGGATCGTGTGGAAGGAGTGAGGGCGGCGCAGGCCGTCGTCCGTCAAGGCCCCGATCTGGTGTTTGGCAGCTGCGATTACGACTGGGGCTCTCCTGCGGTGTTCGAAGCGCAGAAGGCCGGCAAGATTTCGGTCTATATTTGTGCGGAGGATCCGAAGGCGGGCATCGCAGGACCTAATGCTTTCACCACTTCTGCCGTCGCCCAGGCGCAGGGCATCGCCATGGCCGATTGGGCAATTGACAAAAAGGGTATTCGTACGGCGTACGTGCTCTTGGACGACACCAGCGAGTACAACAAATCGGTTTGCGGCGGCTTTGAATGGAAGTTTCCCTTAAAGGGTGGGAAGATAGTCGGCCGTGACACTTTCAAGAACGGGGACGCGACCATTGCATCACAGGTGACCAAGATCAGGGATGCCGTCGCAAGCCGGGAAATCGACGCCATTATGTTTTGCTCGTACCCGCCGGGCGGGGCGAGTGCGATGCGGCAAATCCGTGCCGCGGGGATCAATTTGCCGGTGCTCAGTTCGGGCTCGATGGACGGTACCTACTGGCTCAACTCGGTTCCGGGGCTCACCAACTTCTTTATCCCAGTTGCGGTGTCTATTTTCGGCGACGACCCACGGCCGGAAGTGAGATCGCTGACGGAGAAGTACAAAGCCAAATTCAATTCCCTGCCGTCCACCCAATATGGCTTTCCGGTGTATGCCTTCTTGGAACTGTGGGCTAAGGCGGTCACAAAGGCAGGCACACTGGAACCCGCCAGGGTTGTTGCTATCATCGACACTTTCAAGGATGAACCGACGACGCTTGGACCGCGGACGTTTGCCCCCGGTCAACACATTCAGATGACCGCACCATTGCTGATCGTAGCTGTAAGCAACGACAATGGCAAAGTCATCGACCAGGTTTACGATAAGGAGCAGATTCCGCGCGAAGTGTTGTACCGCACCGGAAATTTGCGGTCGAAACGGTGAGCTTATCTGTGGGGGAGCGAAAAGGGCCCTGGCGGAAAGCTAACGGCGGGGGCTCGGATAGCGTGACGTTTAGAACTGCATTGTTG
>CAZILJ010000405.1:0-6541 GCA_964539915.1 uncultured Acidobacteriaceae bacterium
GATTGGGGAAGACCGTGAGCAAAGCTTCAGAAGCTGTAATCCGGAGGTTTGATCCCCTTGGCGCGCATGTACACCTCGCATTGCGCTCGGTGGTGCGCAGTGTGCACAAACATGTTTATGATCATGGCGCGGCCGTCTGGATCACTACGACCTTTCCACGACGGAATGTGCCAGGTGCGTTGTAGGTTCTCCGGGGTGATCTTCGGCAAAACGTCGAGCACGTAGTCGTAGGATTGCTCAAGTAGTTTAACCGCAGTCGCTTTGTCAGATGGCATCGCCTTGCCTGGATCAAATTGGAAGGGCGGCTCGATGCCCGTAATTTGATGAAAACGAAATACGTTCGAGCCGGCGATGTGAATCATCTGCTCCCCAAACGTCATTTCCTCCGGGTTGGGTTTAAAATTGTAGAGATCAGCGGGCATTGCGTTCGCCACCTCAAGCGTGAACTGTTTAGAAATCTGCCAGTCATGGACGAATTCCGGCATGTCGAGCACGGAGTTTACTTTGGCGGTCTGAGCCGCAGCAGCGCTAACGGCCAGGCTCAACCCCGCGAACAGCACGCAATGGCGATAAATTTTCACTGCACCCTCCCCCGGTCGTCCTGGTTTGCGCGATCCAGATTCTAGACGGACGAGAGGACATTGTGTAACCAATGACCAGGTCGCAGCATTCAAGCGGCCGCCCGACCACGCTCATGCTCCATCCATTCGCGAATAAAACCTGGGCAGGAATCAATGCTGAAATCACGATTTTCGCCTTCAATCAGATACAAAAGCGCCGACCGGTCGAGTTCCTCCAGATGCGAGAGGTTCAGCATCGGCCACAAGTGGCACTCGGCGGCGGAATGAACCAATTGGTCCAAATAAGCCAGATGCCCCTGGAATAGCTTTCCAGATACTCGGATGGTGACATGGGGAGCAAGTTTGGGGGAAACACCCTGATTCTTCATTTTTCTCCTCGCGGGGCCGGGCTGACTTGCCAACCCTACTCTGTCTTGATGCTCGCGGACGGGTTTCTTGCGAAAAGAGTCGTAAAAGGCTTGTAAAACTTGGTAATCGTTTGGTCAGGAACCCGCTCCCCATATCGCCCGCTTCCGATTGAACCGACCTCGCCTCCGATGCGGGGTTGTCACTCACAGCGCAGTATGGTGGTAGAGGTCTCTCTCAGATGTCGACGAATAGCCGAGCAGACTCTGCCCGGCAGGTTACCCCGCGCCGATAGATGCTGTTGCTGCTCATGAATTCAGAACTAGACAAAAACCAGACAAACTGCAAGCCCAAAACGCTTTACCCGCATAAACACAGGGGATTTGTGAGGCGCAATGAGTACCCGACGAACCCGAAAACGCTCAGTCGTGGTACTGGGTGCGGACCACCTTTATGGCGATTGAAAACACCATGGTGAATGCGGAAGGGGAAACCGTCACCCTGAAGCCAGGCGCCGAGGTTGACGTCGTCATCGAAGCAGCAGTCGAAGATACGATTAAGAAATCTGACCCGCCGTTGGCCATGCGCAGCGCCTAGTCTTCACGGCGTATCACGCAGAACGGGCGAACATACCCGTTAGTAACCAAACTCGGGCGTCACGAATTAAACGGCAGTTCGAGAAATAGAGCGTATGATCAAAGGGATGCCCTACATCTCGGAACACCTCTCCAGCCTTCGCCAGGAAATCGCTGATTTGCGCAACCTGAACGCCCGTTTCGCCGAAAAGGGCGGGCACAATGCTCTCGATCAGACGGCTCTCGAGTTGCGCACCACCCGTCTTCGCGAGATCAAACAAGAACTCTCTAGCATGTTGAACCGTCCTGACGATCCCAAGGTTTGGTGGGAACGATCTCGCAGGCCGCAGCAAGCGTAATTTCTCGGCTGATCGCGGTGTCCACGTTTCGGGAGAGTCGAAACGTGGGCTGCCGCACTCTCCATCACCGCGTTCCGAATTCCTGGTTTTCCTTTCCTTCCGTCTCACTTCAAGAATCATGCTGCATCGTCTTCCGCCGCTCACCTATCCGAAAGCGTCGCAGCCAAGGTACTGAGCACGGCATCGATCCCCTCGGCTTTGGGTACGCCTCCTTGGGCCATATCCTTGCTGCCGCCGCCGCCACCTCCGAGCTTCGCCATCGCTTCTTTCATGAGCGCTCCCATGTCGAACGGTTGGCCAGGAGACTGCGCGAACACGAGCGCCGGTTGCGGCGAAATTGTGGCAAGAAGGGCGATCGCGTTCGAAGATAGTCGAGTCAATTTCTGAGCCATCAGCTTCACGAAGTTCATGTCTCGTTCCGAGAGCACGCGGACAACGATCTTCCGCCCGTTGGTTTCCGCAGTTTGCCCGAGCAGAGAGCTGGCATGTACTGCGGCGAGTTCGTCCTGAGACTGCTCGAGCTGTTTACGCAACGACCGGATCTCGTCGAGCGCTTTCCGAGCCTGCTGCGGGACCTCATACAGATTCGCCGAGAATAAGGCCGCGGTTTCGGTGAGCACGGTGAAATCGCGGCGCGCAGTCGCGACGGCGCGCAGGCCCGCGACGAATTCGACGCGCCATCCCTGCCGCACTTTTTCCATCTTGCGCATCAGGATGCTGGCGATCTGTCCGGTTTGCGAAACGTGCGTACCGCCGCAAGCGCACAGGTCGAAGTCGCGGATGTCGATCAACCGCAGTTCGTCGCGCTCGGTAGGCGGAAGTTTGCGCAGCCCAAGCTTCCCTGCTTCTTCCCGGGTCACCAAGCGTATGTCGACGGTACGGTTCTCAAGGACAATTTCGTTGGCGAGGTGCTCAGCAGATTCGACTTGTTCCTTGGCCAGGGCGGGAGTGTCGAGATCAATGGAGCAGTACTCGTCGCCCATGTGGAACGAGACGGTCCCCATGTTGTAGAGACGCAGAAAAGCTGCGGAAAGGACATGCTGACCGGAATGTTGTTGCATGTGATCGCGGCGGCGCTCCGCGTCGATCTCGCCGCGAACCCGATCACCCGGCTTCACTTCCTTGGTCGGCGCTTCGAGATAGTGAATCACCTTGCCGTCTTCCGCATCCGCAACCTCGGTCACGCGCATCTTGGAGCCGGCATCCGAACTGATCCAACCGGTGTCGAAGACCTGCCCTCCACTCGTGGGATAAAAGGCGGTGCGGTCGAGAATCAGCGCTGGGCGTGGAGAGTCGACCACATCTCGGACTTCTGCGTCGAAGTCGTACAAGAAAGAATCCTGGTAATAAAGGCGCGTGGTCATGGGAAGAAACCATTTAACCACAAAGCGCACTGAGCGCCGAAGCGCCGCTGCGGTTAATGCCGCGAGTCCATCGAGTGAGTCAATAAGGCCCGATGATCCCGCCGATTTGTCGCGCCGCCGGCTTCCCCGATTGTGCAGGCTTCGCGGCCGAGGACATCCTCACCGCGTTCGTATCCAGCACATCCAGGTATTTCAGCCCGGTGCCGGTGTTGAACAAGACCACAGTGTCATCCGGTTTGAAGAATCCATTGGCGCGAAGCTTGCGGTACGCGACCAGGGAGGCTGCTCCCTCGGGCGCGGCGAAGATCCCTTCGACCTTCGCCCATTGCCGCGTCGCTTCCACAATTTCTTCGTCGGTCGCGCTGATGGCTGTGCCGTTACTTTTCATGAGGATGTCGAGGATCAGGTAGTCGCCGTACGGTTTCGGCACACGCAGGCCTGAGGCCAAGGTTGCCGCGTTGGGCCACATTTCGGCGGTCGGCCGACGCTCGTCCCATGCCTTCACAATCGGCGCGCAACCTGCGGCTTGTGCCGTCACCATTTTGGGTCGCTCCGCACCGATCCAACCCAGCGCTTCCATTTCTTCGAAAGCCTTCCACATGCCGAGCAGACCCACGCCACCACCGGTTGGATAGATGATGCCTTGCGGCACTCGCCAGCCCAGTTGCTCGGCGACTTCGTAACCCATGGTCTTTTTGCCTTCGACCCGATAGGGCTCTTTGGTGGTGCTCACGTCGAACCAACCATCTTTTTCCCAAGTGCTTTCGTTCTTTAGATCGGCGACTTTGCGGGCACAGTCGCTGATCAGGCCGTCGACGAGAGTCACGTGCGCACCGTAGTAGTCGCACTCGATCCGGTTGGCCATAGGAACGTCTTTGGGCATGAAAATATGGGCTTCAAGACCGGCGGCGGCAGCGTAGGCGGCGAGCGCACCCGCCGCGTTGCCCGCGGAAGGGATCGCCAGCTTCTTCAAACCGAAATGTCGAGCCATGGTTACGCAGGCAGATAGTCCCCGCGCCTTGAACGATCCGGTCGGATTGAGACCTTCATCTTTGATGTAGACATTGGAATATTCGCGGCTGGGAAGCATCGGTGTGAATCCTTCGCCCAGGCTCACGGGGTTGGCGTCCGGTAGAACCGCATCATAGCGCCACATGGTGGGCGCCCGTCCGGCGAGCCGCGCCGACGAAAATCGACGCTTGATGTCCGCGAGATCGTACCGTGCGTAAAGAATCCCACCATCTTTGCTGCAAACAGTTTGCGGCCGGTCGGCAGGATAGTGTTCACGGCAGCGAGTACATTCCAGATGAGTCAACATGACGATGCTGAGTTTAGCATCCGGAAGGACCAGTTCTGAGTCAGCAGTTGAATCGAAACGAAAGTGCCTTTACTGAACAGACGCGGGACCGGTGCGACTGAGCCTTGCGCTGGTCCTCATTCCCTTTAACAAATCGAGCTGCGCGCTCACTGGCTGCCCCGGATCGTTCCTCGCTTCAGCATCTTCGTAATACTCCACGATATTCTGTTTAACATCTTCGGGGATGGTTCGTTCGCGTCTGGACGTTAAGCGGTGAAGCAGCTCCGCGTAGGCTTGATCGGCAAGGGGATAATCCCCCCGTTTGATCGATTTTACCGTGTCGACATCAATGTTCGCTAGCGCTGCCGCACTCGCCTCGGACCCTAGTTTAAGCAGGGTAGCGTGAAATACATCCACGGTTTGATTCACGCTTCGCAAGTACCATTCCTCGGTATCGGCAGTAGGAATCTTAATGGCCAGATCAGCCGCCGGACCAATCTTCGGAATGACGAACACTAGAACCGCCAGCAGATGCGCCTTGACTCCCGGCCCCCGGTAGGTGTGCTTCCAGTGGCGCTCATAGCCGGTGCGGGCAACCCGCTCGGCGAAGATGCGATGCGCCTCGTCGTCAGGATGCGGGAGAAATTGATGGCGGTGCAAAACCACTTCGGCCTCTGCAATTGCGGAAATGAACGTGCGGACAGAACTGCGATAGCTTCGAAGCGCCGGCCGGGCTCGGCCCACAACTTCGTGAATATCAAATCCGTAAGTGTCCGCAAAAGCTTGTTCCAGAAATTTCCTCGGGACTTTGAATCCGATAAAACGAAAATATGCCGGCGGCGCAAACGCCGCATCACTGAGTTCGTCAATATCAAACGCAAATTCAGTCCGAATGTGACCGTGGGGACTCTCGCCATAGGTCACGCTGGGTCCATACTTCCTGTTCAGATCTGGAAATGCCACCGCCGTCGCCGCATCAATCGCTTCCGAGTGCCCGATCGAGTCGCCCAGGTAGTGCGACAAAGCCCCAATCGCAAAGGCGTACTCTTCGATGGTGCGCGCATTCCGAAAGAGACACGAAATAAAGTCGCCAGTGCGCACGTAATGCGTCAGGTTGCTGAAAAACTTCTTGCCGAATGGATAGTAACCCATGTCCTGGACCGCTGAACCGCCGTAGGCATAGGCATGCGCGTCACGCATCTGAGCATCCGTCGCCCCAGGGAAACGCGCCAGAAGAAACGGGCGGATGGAATCGTTCCACGCCAGGTCAATCAACTCCTGATGCGTCAGAACGGAATAGGCTCGAGCGTTGGCGGCACACAACGTCATCGCCAACATGGCCGTGACCCCGCAAACGCATAATCGCAGCCGTCTTGCTAACTTGCTCATCGATAAGTTAGTTGCCAGACCGAACCCCTTAAGATGCGAATAAATATCGGCCTCCGAACGGCTGGAACTTTTTCGAGGCAACCCCTGGACGCGTCGTTCTGTACACGCGTCTGACCCAAATGGCGGGCACTTTGGGTTACTATCAGTGTCCAACTGAATTCCAAGGAGACCCTGAATGGGCAAATTTGTGTTTGGTCTGATCGTAGGTTTAATTGTGATTCCGGCATCTGTTTATATGTATTTTTCTTCCGGCAGCGCCCCCGTGGCGACGTCATCGACCCCGATGCCGTTTGAGAAGATGCTCGCGAAGATGGCTCTGCATGCCCACATGCAGAAAGAGATGCCCAAGTCCTCTCCCATCCCCGCCGACGAAGCCGCGTTTGTGGCTGGGGCGCAGATTTACAAAGATGACTGCGCCGTCTGCCACGGCGTTCCGGGACAGGCGCAAACCGCAATCGCCCAGGGAATGTTCCCCAAGCCCCCTAAGCTCATGGAAGGAACTGGCGTGACCGACGATCCTCCGGAGGAGAGTTATTGGAAAGTTGCCGGCGGAATTCGAATGACGGGAATGCCTGGATTCGACAAGCTGCTCTCGTCCACGCAGATCTGGCAGGTCAGCTTGCTGATAGCC
>CAZILJ010000406.1:0-2139 GCA_964539915.1 uncultured Acidobacteriaceae bacterium
CTGCGGACAGTTCTCGATTGTATAGGCAGAGTAGCGGGCGGACCAAACTGGTCAGCGAAGGGCTGCCAGTGCTTGTTGCAGAGAAATCTCTAATGGGCGGTCGGTGTCGAGGACGGTCTTGCGGTGAGTAATAGTTTCAAAACGGGCCCTCACCTCGAGGTAGAGCTGGTAGTCACGGTTTGCGGCGGGATGAATGCTGGATGCCTTCGAACCGGACAACCGGCGTTTCGCAGTTTCGTCTGAACAAATACATTCCAGGAGTCGCCACGGCTGATGGAGAGATGCGGCCGCAGCCAGTACGTTTTCAATTTGATAGCGGCGCGAGAATGGACGCCCATCGAGGAAGATCGTGCGCTTTGGATTTCGCGACCACAAATATCCAGCGATCTCGAGCATCAGCTGCAGGCAGAAGTCGTCCTGCTGCGAAGAGTATTCAATTTCATCGGGCAAGAAGATCGCATGGCGAACTTCGTCCTTGCTTAACACGCGGCCCGAAGTGCGAGCCGCGAGTGCACGGGCAACCGCGGTTTTGCCGCTGCCGGGCAAGCCGGCCATCAGCACGATCATAAGGAAAGGATCCTAACGGATTTCCTGCGCTGGGAGCTACTTTGTGCCGTTGCCAAGGGCAACTTCGGTGGTGGGTTTCTCGATTTCAGGATGCTCGACCGGAACGATGGTCTGCGTCTCCCGCCACTCAGAGTAGTGACCGCTTACCATGATGTGGAAGACCCACTGGTGGCGTTCTTCTTCCGGTTCCACCAGGCCGAGCGCCTTCATGTAGAAGAGGTAGTGTTCCATCCAGCGAATCTGATCTTTGCTCATGCCGCGGCGTTGCAGGTCGACTGTTACGCCGGCCAAATGCGAAGAAGCCGTATCGCCATCCGCCGGCGCCGCATTGCGGTTGTGGCGGCGAAGCTTCTTCTGCACCTTCACCGTGCGCACCGCGGAGTTCACCTGAATTTGCTGATGGAAGCGATTGTAAAACGCCTGGCTCAGATCGTCGACGAAATCCCGCGTCCACGGACGACAGTACCTACGCGAAGGATCGAGCCGGGGATCGAAACGCAACATTTCACCGGATACGATCTCCAGCAGGGAACCGTCGGCTTTCAGCGCTTCGAGTTCGGTTTCATCCTCAATGCGCGGCAGTTCAAGCCGATCGATCTCCGCGTTTTGAATCAAAAGCGATTCGTGCGAAGGCCGGAACATCGGATTCCACAGTAGCCAACGAAAGTGCCGGTGATGGGAATGTTGCCGGATTGCGTGACGCACCGCAAAGGCCTTGCCAGAGAGTCCTCCGCATACGAGGGCCAGAAACAAGCCTGCCACGAATTGAAATTTAATGCTGCGTCTCACGAAGTGGTCCAACGCTCTCGCGAAGCTTGATGTGTGCGAGTAGCGGTATTCTAAGCCATGCTGTCAAGCGGCCCAACTCAATACGGGAGCCGGGCCATTACATCCGTACCCACCAGGTCGCCGAAATTGGTTACCGACCGCATGGTTACTGCCTGGTTACCGGGACCTGCGCCAGTCACGCTTCTAACTTATATTTGGCATGCAGTTGGCCGTTCCCAAGCGGACACAGCCACAATCGTATGTACGCAGCCAGACACGACTTGGCGAGATTAGGATGATACTCAGACCAGTCCGGTTGTGATGAAGTACAACAAAATGGCAATATTTAACGCCGCAAAAGGTCACCGAGAGCTTGCTTCATGACCTGGCCGCCTACCTCGGAAATGGACTTTGTCAGGGGAATGTCCTTGGGACAGACCTCGACGCAGTTCTGGGCGTAGCCGCATTCCTGGATTCCACCGTCGCCCATCAGGGCCGAGAGGCGCTCCCGCTCCAATGCTTTGCCGGTAGGATGCGTGTTGAATAGCCGCACTTGCGCGATTGCAGCTGCGCCGACGAACCCCGTATCCTCATTGAACTGCGGGCAGGCCTCCATGCAGCAGCAGCAGGAGATGCAACGCGAGATCGGGTAGGCGACTTCCTGGTCCTCGGCCGAGATGCGCGGGCCTGCCCCGAGATCGTAGGTGCCATCAATCGGGACCCATGCCTTGACGGTCTTGAGGTTCTCAAACAGCACGCTGCGGTCGACCGCCAGATCGCGCACCACCGGGAACTTGGAAAAAG
>CAZILJ010000407.1:0-2499 GCA_964539915.1 uncultured Acidobacteriaceae bacterium
AAGATCTTTGCGATCTTGCATGCCAGCGGCAGGCTGGGATCGTATTTTTCCGTCTCGATGGCGTTGACCGTTTGCCGCGATACCCCGAGTTTCTGGGCGAGGTCGGCCTGCGTCCAGTTCAGCTGCGCCCGCAAATCGCGCACGCTGTTTTTCACTGATACCTCCGCTTGGCGATGCCCAGCCCCAACCCCCACGGCAGGATCAGCAGAGGCGCCCCCCAGTTCACGTCGAAGCGGGGCAATCCGCATTTTGTTGGAAAGCCCAAGTCAGGGTGATCAGGCAAATGGCAAGGAAGCTGAATGCGACCGCTTCCAGTTGGATTCGCCGCTGCGGCTCGTCGAGCCCGCGGAACATTCGCATAAATGCCCAAAGGGCTAAAGCTAAAACCGACGGAATGAGGAAAGGAAAGCGATACCGTATCCCGGCAGCGTGTGTTCGTGGCCTCGCAACCTCCACATGGAAACCGGAACCATCACCGCGTAGGCGGTCATCGAACCCCCGAATTCCTTCAGGTAGCGTTTCGCATTGGCGTCCATGGAATTCCCCAAGTCAAGCATGCTTTCCATCTATGTCAAGAGTTCTTTCGCGAGCCGCGGAAAGGTCAAGAGAAAGAAAAGAGGATGCGCTTAGATCGCGAGGAAAGCGGCGCGAAAGTAAAGTACTCATAGAAAACGGAGTCGACCTGAAGGTCGACTCCGAGAAAGTTCCAGTTCGAAATTTCCCTTTCGTGCTGCAGGCCTACTGCTTCTCGCCGAAAAGATCCGACATCGCCGCCGTGGTTGAGTCGCAAGCGTGATTCAGGCAGGGAAGATTGAATCCGCCCTCCAGCGTACGCAGCAGTGAGAAATGGGTGTAGAACTTTGCGCTAGGCTTGCCGTGCGAGCCGAAGTTCGTGTCCACGATTGCGATAACCTGGTTCGTATTCGGCGCGGCCGAATAGTCATTCTCGTCCCAAATCACGACGATGGCGGTCTGCCCCTCCTTCCACACCGGAGAAGCGTGAATAGCGGTCACGATCTTCTGCACCGTCTGATCGCCCAGAATGATCGAGGCGGGATTCAATCCAGCCTGCGTGCCGTTGTCGGTCGGGTCGAAGTTGCAGAACGCACCGGCGTTGCCCCGGCCGTGCTGATCGTTGCACTGGTTGGGCGCGATCAGGGAAAATGCCGGCACGTTACCGCTGGCCAAATCGGCCCACAGCCCGCGCGCGCCATCGAAGGGAACCATCTGGTTCAGGCTGAGCGTCGGATGGGTGCCTTCCTGTACAGACTGGAAATAGGCGAATGGGTTGTGCTTTACGGCGTAGAGCTGCACGATTTCCCCGTGGTTGAGCGGCGGCGTCAACTGCGGATTGATCTTGCTGAAATTCGTGAAGTTGGTGAAGTTGCCGTCGCTGTAATTGACCCAGTTTGCGCCAGTCATCGGAAGATCTTCCTGATAACTCTTCCAGGTTTTCCCGTTGGCGACGAGCTGGTCAGCGATCGTAATTCCCAGCGTCGTCGTCGAGGCTGGATAGGAAACCTTCCCGTCCAGATTCAGATCGCAGGGAGGTGCGCTCACTTCGTTCGAGCAATCCACCGCGGGCGTAGCCGCTTCGGTGCCGCTGCCGGTAATGGGACAGATGGACGCCGCGTTCGCTTCCAAGTTGGGAGCTCCCGTCGCGAGATTCGGCATGCACGAGGTGTTGTGCCACAGGGGGGGATTGTCGTCCAGAACGCCGAAATTCGATCCGCCCACAACCTCCAGATAGTTGGTGAGGCTGGGATGGGCGACCGCGAAGTAGTTGGTCGCCAGGTTGGCGTTTTTCGCATACGAGTTGATGTAGGGAGCGTTGGGGTTGCCGATGATTTGGCTGTAACCGTGATTTTCCATCATGATCACAAACGCGTGATCGAGGTGAGGGACGCTGTTGGGTATCGCGCCTTGCTGGGCGAACGCCGAGCCAACGAGCGCGACGAACAGGCCCAGAGCTGAGGTGGTCTTTTTGACGTTCATGATTGTCTCCTGAACTTCGCGAAGCTTGGTGTCGAACGGAGAAATTGGCTCCCAAGCGTTTTCAATCCTGCCCGGGACGCGGAAATCCGGCCGAGGCGACCTAGAGACCCTAGCCGGGATTTGTTACAGCCCGGTGACAGCGACGTTAAGATCGGGTGAAATTCCCCTCGGACACCCCGGACACAGTGATTCCGCAAGGTAGGGGTGAGATCCGAGGCTAGTCCGTTTTATCCGCAAGGGTTTTCGTTCCGGCTGCAGTTTGCGTCATTCTTGCGAATCTTCGAAGGTACTTGATTTTACGTATTTATGACACCATTATAGGTGTCATATGAAATCACCCCACGATCCCGACCTGGAGCTGCGCGGCAAACTCGTCCGCAGCCTCGGTTTGTTCCGCGAAATGTTGCCCGGCTCTTTTGTCGAACGCCAACGGGCCTGTGGCCAGCCCACCTGTCATTGCGCCGACGGCAAACGCCTGCACCGGCAATATCAAATCTCCCTACT
>CAZILJ010000408.1:0-6001 GCA_964539915.1 uncultured Acidobacteriaceae bacterium
GGCATCCGCATTCATGAGGGTTACGGTCTCACCGAAACTTCGCCGGTCATCGCGGTGAATACGCCGGTCAACCACCGCATCGGGACAGTGGGCAAGACTCTGCCGAACCTGGAAGTTCGCATTGCTGAAGATGGCGAAATCCTCGTGCGCGGACCATCGGTGTTCCAAGGCTATTGGAACCGGCCGGAAGAGACCAACGCGGCACTGTCCGATGGCTGGTTCAAGACCGGCGACATCGGCAACATTGACGCCGATGGATATCTTTCGGTGACGGACCGCAAGAAGGATCTGATCAAAACCTCCGGCGGCAAGTTCATTGCGCCTCAGCCCATCGAGAATTCCATGAAGCTTAATCCTTTGGTGGGCACAGCGGCCATCCTCGGCGACCGTCGGAAGTTTCCTGCGGTGCTGGTGTCTCCGAACTTTGTTCTCCTTGAAGGATGGGCGCGCGAGAATAACGTTCCGTTCACCACGCGGCAAGAGCTGGTTGCTCATCCGAAGGTTCAGGCGCTCTACGAAGGAATCGTCGAGGGCATGAATGCGAATCTGGCGCGCTTCGAAAAGTTGAAGCGCGTGCTGCTCGTGGCGGACGAATTCACCGCCGACAATGGCGTGCTGACCCCGACGATGAAACTGAAGCGGAGGGTCATCGAAGAGCGCTACCGCCGGCAGATTGATGATTTATACGCCCAGGCAGAGGCCACAACACCGTAGAATTCGATCCGTTCTGCGTTCTCCCATCTCCCGGTGAAATCCGCTACCCGTCGCGGTTGCTATTTCGGGGATAGAATTCGCGACAATCTTTGAACTCAACCCATTACCGCGCTCCGGACCATTGCCACACCTCCATCATCGTGACGATCAATTTGCCCTCCAGCGACCTTACCCACCATCCCAAGACTCTGGTCGAAGGTCGAAGAGCGCTACCGACACCAGATCGATGATCTGTAATCTGCAGGCAGCGATGAGCAGGCCCCCGTTCGAACCACCAAGCCGTCCCGCTTGTGCTCGCGCATCGCTCTTTCATTACAATAGACTCATGTCGGACTCATTGGTGATTGCCGGACGCTCCTTCCGCTCGCGCCTCATCGTGGGCACGGGAAAATACAAATCATTCCAGGAAACCGCGCGGGCTCTCGAAGCCAGCGGCGCGGAGATGGTCACCCTCGCGGTGCGCCGGGTGAATCTTGATCGCAGCAAGGAATCGCTGCTGGACTACATCGATGCCAAGAAGTATTTTTTGCTGCCCAACACCGCCGGATGCTACACCGCCGACGAAGCCATCCGCGCGGCTCGACTGGGCCGCGAAGTCGGCCTTTCCGATTGGGTCAAGCTCGAAGTGATCGGCGATCAGGCGACGCTGTATCCGGACGTGCAAGCCACTCTCGAAGCCACGCGAGTGCTGGTGAAGGAAGGCTTCACCGTGCTTCCCTACACCTCGGACGACATCGTTTTTGCCAAGCGTCTGATTGACGCGGGAGCGGCGACGATCATGCCGCTCGGCGCCCCCATCGGCAGTGGCATGGGAATTCAGAACCAGGCCCACATTCGCATTCTGCGCGAAATGATCACCGGCGTGCCGTTGATTGTCGATGCGGGAGTCGGTACCGCCTCGGATGCGGCGATCGCGATGGAACTCGGAGCCGACGCCGTGCTCATGAACACAGGCATCGCCAATGCGCAGAACCCGGTACTCATGGCCGAAGCCATGCACCACGCGGTACTGGCCGGACGACAGGCGTATCTGGCAGGCCGCATGCCGCGCAAGTTGTATGCGACCGCAAGTTCACCGCTGGAGGGGGTAGTGCGTTAGATCTTGCGTGGCGCGGGCGCTCTCGCCCGGGGTCTGCTCACATCTCACCGAGACGTTGCTTGCCAGGTCTCTAGGGCCATCGTCCGAAACAGCGCCCGCAAAAGACGCAGGAAACTACGTCTCTACCCAGATCAAGGGACTGAGTACCAACAAACGAATCAGGGCGGTCCTTAAGACCGCCCTGATTTCCCGCAAAGTCTGCGGCACTACTCAGAGCATCTTCGCGCTTTCCACGTGAATCGAATCGCCGCTCACGGCGCCCGTCACGGCGATATGGTGTCCTACGTGGTCCTTAAGCGCGTCCGGATTGTCGACCGTCAGAATCTTCTGATCTTTGTCGGTCACAATCACCATCTTCGCGCCCCCGGCCAGACATTTCTTGGTGCATGCCTCAGCCTTATCATTGGCGCCCTTGGCGCCGCACTTGTCATCGCTCACCCAACCCTTGACGGTAGCACTCTTTCCCATGTCGTCAAACGCCATCGCTGTCAGGGCGAACACAAAACAGATCGCAAGACATAGCACCAACACTTTTCTCATGGCCGGTTTTTCTCCTTTTTAAAATTCTGATTGCGGCCCCAAGCCGCAATGCACCACGGTTACGTCGAAGATTGGGCCGACCCTTCCGGAGCAGCCAGTCCCCGCTCGATTGTGAATTGAAGCATCGAGAATATACCATAGCGGAACCTAGGGATTGTCAGCTCTGGGTCAAATGCATACTCGGGGGGAGAGGACAGCAAGATTGGGCTGGCTATTTTTTCGCGGAGTGAGTGGCCGGCGGCGCAGGTCTTGCGGTAACCGGCGGAACATAAACGTACTCTCCGGGCTTGGCGTAACCTAGTTGCTCACGCGCCTCTTTTTCAATCGACTTTTGGTCGCTCTTAAGGCCTTGAATTTGCTGCGTATAACGCTCGTTTTCCTGTTGCTCCTCGACAATCTGTTTGCGCAACGCCTGGTACTCGGCACGTTTCTGTTTGTAGACAACCATTCCATTGGCGCCGAACATAACATGCACGAACAGCGCCGCTGCCAGCAGGGTCACCGCGATGGTGGCAATGCGGCGCCGCAAGGTATAGACACGGACTGCGAAGGGGCGAACCCGCTCGATCCAGATAGCAGCGAACGCTTCCGCCTGAGGAGCACGATCAACTACAGCGCGCAGGCCATCCCCGGGACGGGGGAATCTTCCGATTTTGGGGAAATGCTTCACTCGAAGATCCAGTGCTTCGCCGCCGTACTCAACTTCTCCAGGCCCTGCTCGCTGCGAGCTTCTGTGTAAACGCGCACCACGGGTTCGGTTCCCGATAAGCGGTAGCAGACCCACGACCCGTCTTCGAACAACAACTTCAGTCCATCCGTTCGGACCACCTGGCCGACCGGGTGCCCACAGAAGTCGCGCGGATCGGACCGTAACTTCTCAGTGAACTTCGTTTTTACCTCGGGCGTCAAGCGGAAGTTCTCGCGTTGCGGATAGTAGGAACCAACTTGGTTACATATCGTCTTCAATTGTTCGCCCAGAGACCTCCCTCGTCGCGCAACCGCCTCGCAGCACAAAAGTCCGGCAAGCAGCCCGTCCTTCTCTGGGACGTGATGCCGGATGGACAGGCCCGCGCTTTCTTCCCCGCCAATGGCGATCTTGTCCTGCATGATCAGTTCGCCGATGTACTTGAAGCCCACAGGAGTCTCGTGCAACTCGACATCGTGTTTCTTCGCCAGCGCATTGATCAAATTGGTGGTGGCGACCGACTTGGCCACGCCATTTTTCCACCCCCGGCTTTCGACGAGATAGTCGAACAGCAATGCAATCACGTAGTTTGGCTGCAGGAAGGTTCCGTCTGAATCGACGATGCCGAAGCGGTCCGCGTCGCCATCAGTCGCGATCCCGATCTGGGCTCCGGTCTGGCGCATCTTTTTTCGCAAATCTTCGAGCCAATGGTCGTCGGGCTCGGGGGCATGTCCTCCGAACAGGACGTCGCGATAATCATGCACTGTGTCCACTTGAAGGCCGGCGCTGCGCAGCAGTTCGTCGGAGTATCCGCGAGCCGCGCCCCACATGGGATCAAAGACAACCTTCAGATTCGCTTTCTTAATGACATCCAAATCGATAATCTCACCCA
Source organism: uncultured Acidobacteriaceae bacterium (assembly GCA_964539915.1). Classification (GTDB taxonomy): domain Bacteria; phylum Acidobacteriota; class Terriglobia; order Terriglobales; family Acidobacteriaceae; genus Sulfotelmatobacter. The sequence goes on from CAZILJ010000408.1 coordinate 3,931, forward strand.
GCCGTTTCAGGTAGTCGGGCTTTGGATCAAGACTTCCCTTCGCCGCCGGGGTTGCGGCGCGGTCTTTGGCAACGTCGGCCTTGTCCCCCGCAGCGATTTCGGCCTCAATCTTTTTGGTGACTTCGGGCAAAGCGGGGCAGCCGTCCGGGGTAGAAAACTTGATTCCGTTGTATTCGGGCGGATTGTGCGAGGCGGTGAAATTGATGACGCCATCGGCCTGGTTATGAATGACAGCGTGGGCAAAGGCCGGTGTAGGAGCGGGCTCGGAAACCACAAGCGGTGCGATTCCCTGCTCGGAAAGGATTTCCGCCGCCAGCGCGCAGAAGGTCTCGCCCAGAAACCGCGGATCGCGACCCACGATGACGCGCGCTCCTTCCGGCTTCAGCGATGCCACGTAGCGGGCAATCCCGCCGACAGCGCGCCGCACGTTCGTGAACGTGAACTCCTCGGCCATCACCGCCCGCCAGCCCGATGTGCCAAAGTTGATTTGCGTTAGCATGTTCTATTTCACCTTCACCCCATCGCAACGAAAGCTGACGGCTGATTCTATATGACTGACAAACGAATCGTCCTCTGTAGCGCGGGTTCGGAAGACGAGGCCCGCAAGATCGCACGCCATCTGGTCGAGCAGCGGCTCGCCGCCTGCGTGAACATCATCCCAGGGATGGAATCGATTTACCGCTGGCAGGGTAAGTTGGAATCGAGTGGAGAATGGTTGCTACTCATTAAGACAACAGTCGAAAGGTTTCCGGCGGTGCGAGACGCCATTCGCGACTTGCATTCCTACGAACTGCCCGAATGCATCGCGATCAGCATCGAGGATGGGAGCTCAGGCTACCTGGAATGGATCGCGCAATCGGTGAAGTAATAACGGACCCGACCCGTCAAGAGGAAGACAGCAGCGGCCAGATGGATGCAGCGACCTTGTACGTAAAAGGCCGCGCGAGGCTGGAAGAGTGACGCTTTAGTGCACGCAAGGTACGCCATTAAGACGGGCTTTCCCCCCGGCAAAGTGTCACGAAACCGCCCCGACGGCTTTTCATCAGCTTCGAGGCGCTGGCGCAAAACTAGTCACGCGAAGTTTGCTTTCACTGGAGCGCAGCATTCCCTCGAGCCGGGGTCAATGCGTGTAATCTGATTTCGACAGTTGACGGTTGTCAAGTGCTCCGAGTCTCCTGGCCACAATATCAAAGATTCCTTCGTGGGGCGTTGCAGGCAGATTGTAGGGTTGACGCATTTCACATACAGTCAATCCGAGAAAACCTAGGTAATCGAACACTTCCGACGGGTTCACGCCAAGAAACGGATGCATATCGAGGAACAGGACAATTTGCGGATTGGCGGCAATGGTTTCAGCAGCTCCCTTGAGCACTTGAAGCTCGGCGCCCTCTACGTCGATTTTGAGGGCATTCACAGTCCCAACCTGCAGTTCCGGCAACAAGCTGTCTAACTTGCGAACGATGACTTTCAATGAACCCCGGTCCCGGTCAGGAGCACCACTCATCAGCGTGTGGAAGCCGCTCTTGGTGCCGAGATGAAGGAGCGACTCGCCATCGTGGTCGCTCAGGGCCAGATTGCACAGTTGGATGTTTTTGTAACCGTTCAGGTCGATGCTACGGCGAATCCAGCTAAGGTTAGTCGGCTCCGGTTCGATGCAGACGACCTTCCCCTTCTCGCCCGTGATTTTAGCGGCCAGGAGCGCAAAATCGCCTTTGTTGCCTCCAACATCTACAAAGGTCTCGCCTAGTTTCAGTAGCGCCTGTACGGCCGGAGTTTTTTCCGGCCGTATAGTCCCAAAGCCCGTGCCAGCATCATGGAAGATTCTTTGATGTTGAGATGGATTTTGCCGCCGGGCGCTGAAAAAACAAAATACCTGTCAGGGATCAACCAGCTAATGCTGTCGTGGTGTTTAATCGCTAGCCGCTTGGCGAAACATGCGGGCGATTTTTCCAGCAACTTTTGCATACCGGTAGCCCAGCAACTGATGATCCCGGCTTAATTAGACACTACCAGTCCAGACCGATTCGAGATTTCCTTTGACTCCATAAAGCGGCACCATCATACGTCCACC
>CAZILJ010000409.1:0-2216 GCA_964539915.1 uncultured Acidobacteriaceae bacterium
CACCATCAATTGGTTTCGGCTGGGCACCTCGGTGAAGATGAATGCCTCCGATTGGCCGCCGATCTCGGTTTTCAACGGGCAGTTCGGCGCGCTCGGCCTCTTCGTGCTCGGTCCATACGGGACGTGCATCCAACGGCTGTCGGCGATTGACCTCGCTGGTAGTGGGTCCGCTCGTAGCTGACTGCCGAGTCAGTGGGAGGCTGCCAACAGAGGTCAACCACGCTGTCCGTAGCACGTGAGTCCTCGCGATCCAGCGCACGAGTGAGAATCAATATGACCGACACCTCATCCAGTAAAGATCAACGTGACGTGAAAGAAATCATGGATAAGGCCGCCCCCGTGCATTCAAGGACACCGGTGTCGTTGAACGATGTTGTCATTCTGGCTGTAGCACTGGCGTTGCTGACCGCCATAGTCTTCCTCTTCATACGCTAGAGAGACGGTTCGGATACCACATTGCAGGCCCGCGCGCGCGCCGTGGGCCCACCTCGAGGCGCGCGGCTCGATGACGGTGCTGACCTGCTCCGCGCTAACGCACGTTGACAGGCGATACAGACTTGCCATTATGCTTTGGCGAAAGCACTACCCCCAGCAACGCGGCGTAGGGCCGTGCCCAGCGCAATCCATGACGCACCGTCGAGAATGAATTCGATACCAATGGCCAAGCCGATAAACCAGGGGCTCGATGCCGGCAGCTGCATGAGAAGCATTATTCCGAGCGCCACGGAAACGATTCCGGAGAATGCCGCCCAGCCCCACTGGGGAAACTGCAGGGCACCCGCGCCAATCGCCCGGAACAAGCCACCGACGATGAAGAGCGAAGCGAGAACCAGCGTCAGACTCATTTCGCCGGTAATCGGATAGCGGATCAGCAAGTAACCGGCAACGCCCCGCAGCAGCGCGCTGAGGAGATACAGAAATAACCCGCTCCAGTTGTGCGCGCGAAACGCCTGAATGAGCGACAGCACCGCACCCCCGATGAGCAGCCAGCCGAAAGCCAGTACCGTGACAAACGTCGCCGTTACTTCGCCGATGACGCAAATGGTACCCAGTAAAATGAGCCCAATGCCGAGCGCCACTAGCCAGCCCCAGGAACTGTGGATCTGGTCGAGGTCCGCCGCGATCGAGGCGGCAAGCAATTTATACTGTGACATGGTCAATACCTTCCGCAACTCTTGGCGTTGCTATTGATTCAGTTGATGCGAGTCGCGTATTCGAATTCGGGTGATGCCTTCAGCGTCTCCTTGGTTGCGCCGGGAAGGACGAGCTTTCCGGCCTGCTGTTTCAGTTGCCACACCGGGACCGCGACGTCGTGCCGGTCCACGCCGAGAAATCCTCCGGCACCGATGATTGCGTAGGACACCGCCTTGTCGCCGGCGATGATGAGGTCGTCGATCGTGCCAATACGCTGGCTCCTGTCGTTAAACACAGCCTTGCCGAGAATCTGGCGTTTTGCGCTCCAACCAAGCGTGACTTCGCTTATGTCGGCCGCTGCAACGCCGAGGACAGTTGATCCGGCGACCTGTGCGGGTGCCGGGACGGGCAGGAGCAGGAAGCCTTCGATGAGCATGGCAATACCGACGCGCGTCATGGGTTTCTCCTAAGGGTTATCGAGATTGAAAAGCAATCAAATCTTTTCGGTCTCATTCTGGGACTGCAACATGATGGTCTCCTGGGCGGGCGATATGCCGCGCGTTTGTGGGGACTTAGGATGCATCAGATGTCGTGGACGGAGATTGAACAGTGTTGATGCCTTTGTTCGTTTTTTCGATTAACGGGAATGCCGTCTCAACCATCGTATCGTTCACGGTGTTTCGGAATTGGTTCGTGTCGACTCTGCTCGGCGGTCCGGTGACGAATATCGCGGCGGCGTTGGGATTGCTCCTCTTACGAGACTGTTAATTGGTTGCTTTGGTGGCCGACATTGGTACGGTCCGCTCTGCTGCTGGGCACGGAAAAACCCCGGAGAGCTTCACCGCATTGAAGGCACGCGCGAATGTTGAGTGGGAAGCACCGAAAGTACCCTTGCAGTCACGAAAAGGCTAAACCCCAACGCGCGTACTGTCGCCATTCGGCGGTACGCAATTGATTTGTCAGCTGACCGAGATGCTGGCTACTGTTCGATGGGCTGCGGAACATCATCGTCGAAACCGCCAGGTTTAGCCCTCAGCAGGACGCTGGCGATCGGTCCGATTTTGCTGCCCGGCGCCATCGGC
>CAZILJ010000410.1:0-3877 GCA_964539915.1 uncultured Acidobacteriaceae bacterium
GCCTTCCCTGCGTTTTAAGCAAGATACGGTCCCAGGGCTCAACATTCATATGCATTTCAAACCGACGGCGATCGGTGAGTACGAAATTGCCTGCGCCGAACTTTGCGGTCTCGGGCATTACAAGATGCACGGCATGGTCCACGTCGTCAGCCAGGACGATTTTGACAAGTGGATAGCCGCACGGGAGGCGGAGAAACAATAAAATGGCGACCCCGGCTTCGGTTCACGCGCACGCTCCTCAGGGTTTCATCCGGAAATACATTTTCAGCCTCGACCATAAAGTCATCGGCATTCAGTATTTCTTTCTGGCACTCACCGCGGTGTTTGTGGGAATGTTCTTGTCGCTGTTGATGCGGATTCACTTGATCTGGCCGGCGGCTGTTTTGCCGCTCGTCGGAGAGATCAAACCGGAGACGTATCTCAGTCTGCTGACCATGCACGGCACGATCATGGTGTTTTTCGTGCTGACCACAGCGCCGCAGGGCGGCTTCGGCAATTATTTTCTGCCGATCCAGATCGGCGCGCCAGATATGGCTTTCCCTGTCCTGAACATGCTTTCGTTCTGGACGACGTTTGTGGGATTTGTGGTGATCATCGCCGCATTCTTCGTAACCGGAGGAGCACCGCTGCATGGCTGGACTGGGTACACTCCACTCAGCGCGCTGCCGTCAGCTGGGCCTGGCGAGCAACTCGGCGCCGATCTCTGGATCGCGAGCATCGCCATTTTTTGTATTGCCTCACTGATGGGCGCGCTGAATTTCATCACCACAACGCTCGACCTGCGGGCGAAGGGCATGACGATGATGCGGATGCCTCTCACCGTGTGGTCCTGGTTCATCACCGCGATTCTCGGACTGCTGGCGTTCGGCGTCCTGCTCTCGGCGGGAATCCTGCTGCTGATGGACCGCAATCTCGGCACCAGCTTTTATGTTCCGCTGGTCGTGGTGAATGGGCAGATCATGGGCCACAAGGGCGGCTCGCCGCTGCTGTGGCAACATCTGTTCTGGTTCTTCGGACATCCCGAGGTCTACATTGCGATCTTGCCTGGCATGGGCGTGGCATCGCAGGTGCTTTCGACCTTTTCACGCAAGCCGATTTTCGGCTACCGAGCCATGGTCTACGCCATGTTGTCGATCGGCTTTTTCGGCTTCATGGTGTGGGGCCATCACATGTTCATGAGCGGAATGAGCCCTTACTCGGCGTTTGCGTTTTCGATTTTGACGATGTGCATTGGAGTGCCCTCGGCCATCAAGACATTTAACTGGCTGGGGACGATGTACAAGGGACGCATTCGTTTCCATACACCCATGCTCTATGCCATCGGGTTCGTCTCGTTGTTTGTGTCGGGCGGGCTGAGCGGGCCGTTCCTGGCGCAGCCGGTGCTCGATATTCAGTTGCACGATACCTATTTCGTGGTCGGGCACTTCCACCTGATCATGGGCGTGGCAGCGATCTTCGGGATCTTCGCGGCGACCTACTACTGGTTCCCCAAGATGTTCGGCCGCATGATGAACGAGCCGATGGGAAAGCTGCACTTCTTCCTCACGCTCGCCGGAACCTATGCCATTTTCATGCCCATGCATTATCTGGGGATGGCCGGGCAGACCCGGCGATACTCGCAGTTCACCGAAGTGGCTTACCAGCAGAAGTTGCTGCCGCTGCAGACCTTCATGACGTATGCGGCAATCATTACGATTGCGGCGCAGTTCATCTTCGTGATCAACCTGTTTTGGAGCATGTTCAAGGGACCGAAGGCGAGCGACAATCCGTGGGAATCGACGACGCTGGAGTGGACGACCGCGACTCCGCCGCCACACGACAACTTCGGCGGCGTGACCCCGGTGGTCCACCACGGGCCCTACGAATACGGTGTCCCCGGGGCGCCTCGCGACTATGTGATGCAGACGGACCCGGCAAACAGTACGACCCATTGATGCACTAAGTAGGTATTAGGTATGGCGACCTATACTCCAAGCTCTCCGATCGATCACATTGGCCACGGCCACAAGCCGCCCATGCCGCCTGCGGGGGGCGGGGATGACGGGCGAAGCGGCGGCGATGCTCCGAATTATGGGGCGCGGCTGCGGCGGGCAAGGCTCGGATTGATTTGCGGGATTGCCACCGTCTGCATGGTCTTCATCTCGCTGACCAGCGCGTACATTGTGCGGAAGGGATTGCCAACCTTTGATGGCGCCTCGAACAGCTATGTGCGCGATTGGGGTCGTGTGGATTTGCCGTGGCTGCTCCTCGCAATCAACACCGCAATCCTTCTGGTGAGCAGCATCACGATGGAATTCGCGCGGCGTAAGGCTGCACGTGAAGCAGCCCTGGCTCCCGTGAAGTCGATCCCTGGAGTGTCACTCGGCAACGAGCGGTCGTTTCCCTGGCTGGGGATCACGGTTCTGCTGGGGATCAGTTTTCTGGCGGGGCAATGGCTGGCTTGGGGAGAGTTGCACGCTCGTGGATTTTTTGTAGACACCAATCCCAGCAGTTCGTTCGCATTTCTGCTGACGATTGCCCACGCCATTCACCTGGGCGGTGGAATGATCGCGCTGATTTGGGCGGCGAGCGCTTCCCTGCTTCGCAAACCGGTTGAATCGCGGCGCATCGTGGTCGACATTACCGCATGGTATTGGCATTTCATGGCGGTGCTTTGGATTTACGTTTTCGCTCTGTTGGGATTTGCGAAATAGGCTCTACACGCAAGGAAGCGGGCCCGACGCGCGATGATTGCGTGCCTTGGCCTGGTTGGAAAGGGGAACTTGAGGAATGGCTAACGCCACGCTGGAGCATGGTGCCGTGGAACACGGGCTGCCCGGAGCTTATGAGGCCCCTCTGTTTGGAGCGTACTCGAAGAAGGTAGGCATGTGGCTGTTTTTGGCCTCGGACTCGCTGACCTTCGGCGCGCTGCTGTTTGCCTTCAGCTACAACCGGATTTATACCCCGTGGCCCACGCCATTTCACGTACAGAGCATCATCAATTCGACCATCATGACGGCATGCCTGCTCTCGAGCTCGCTGACGATGGTGATGGCGGTGTTCGCGGCGCAGCGTAGCGATCGGGCATGGACGCGCAACTGGCTGCTGGCCACGATGGTGTTTGGCACGGCATTCATCGTGCTGCACGGCATGGAGTGGAGCAAACTGATCGGCGAAGGTTTGACCTTACCGATGTTTCCTAAGCCTGCGCACGCCAGCGTGGGAGAGCTGGCCGAGATCTCTAAGAACACACCCCAGTTTCCAGCGACATTCTTTGGTCTGACCGCGATGCACATGCTGCATGTAACCATTGGAGTGATCTACCTCGGCGTGATGGCTTTCCGAAAATGGTTTCTCCCGGTTCTCGGCCTGCTTTGGATCGCTGGATATTTTCTGATTCCGTCCGACAACGTCTTTCACTATGGCATTCATGCCTTAGGCCTCGGCCTGCTGGTTGCGGCAGTGATTCTGTTTCTGAAACCGAAGGATTACGACGCGCAGGACGTGGAAGTATCGGGACTGTACTGGCACTTCGTGGATTTGGTGTGGATGTTTATCTTCCCGCTGGTGTATCTCATGTCGACCAAGATCAACTAAACATTTCGGATTCGAGCGAGGCCTTTGATCATGCACGATGTTGCGAAGCACGACGATAGCAAAGGGCAATATTTCTGGGTGTGGGGAGCATTGCTCGTACTGACCGCCGTGGAAGTAGTGCTGGGATACAAGCAGATCTTCGAGCCGGTACACATGCTCGAGGTGCTGCTCGTCCTGTCGATCATCAAGTCCGCGCTCATCATTGGCTACTTCATGCACTTGAAGTATGAAACCGGACTGATGCGCTGGATGCTGGTGATCTCGGTGACGGCGTGTTTCATCATCATGTATTTCTTTTTCT
>CAZILJ010000411.1:0-6093 GCA_964539915.1 uncultured Acidobacteriaceae bacterium
GCCAAATCAAATTTTCGAAAAAGTATCCGTCCTTCGGACCTTCGGACCAGTGATTCGGACATACCTGCGCATAGCATTGAAGGAACAGTCGGTGCTTTTCAACGAGGGCATCGACCCCTAACCGCGAACGAAGGTAGTCGAGTAGCAAGTCGTGAATCCGCAGCCGGCGATCCGCGTCGCGGGTCGCAAGCGACAAATCGACGAGTTGATCGACAGAGTCCGCAAGGTCATATTTATCCAACTTCCACAGCGTTCCGACTGCAGCCTCAGGGATCGCGCAGTCTTCCGGGAAGACAGCGAACTCCAGGTAACGGCGTCGCAAGGTGTCATCGAGCGACTCCATACTAATCTCGATCGCGCGCAGCAGGTCGGTGTGCGGGTATTCCGGAAAACTTTGCCGGATCCTGTCCAAATCGGCATTGCGAAGCTTTTGCAGAACATGAGACCAGCGATCCGGCTTGCCTCGGAGCTGGGCGCCTACCATGGCCACAGCCAACGGCAACGACCCACATTCGCGCACAATCTCGATCGCTTCTCGGGGGAGGTCAGAAAGCGCGCAGTCGGACCACAGCGAGATCAATTGTAGCGATTGATCCTTGGTGAGGACGTGAAGTTCCTGCTGCTGCGCACCCAAGGCAACCGCGACTCGCGCATCCCGTGTCGTAATCATGAGGCGACTTCTGGGTGAATCAAGCAGGAAGGGGGCAGAGTCACGCGGGTTCCATACATCATCGAGAACGATGAGCGCGGCCTTTTCACGGAGCCGATTGCGTAGGCGATTGCTTGCTGCCTGGAGTGTGTCGTAGCCCTCGAGTGAGTCGCCGATCGCTCGGGCGGCTTCTCGAAGCAGGAGAACAATGTCACGGGGATCTTTTCCGATGGGGATCCAGATGATGCCGTCGGGAAAAGCGGCTTGCATTACTTCATCGAGACAGAGAGCCTGAGCCATGACGGTCTTGCCGATTCCCGCCATGCCCTTAAGAGCAGTAAGTGCCACACGACGCGGTGAGCCATCGCGGAGAACTGCCGTTCGAAGCGCATGCAGTTCGTCGGTTCTTTCGATGTAGTTCGACGGGAGCGGCGGCACTGTAATATAGGTCTCGCGAAATTGATGGTGCAGGGTCGCGCCGCTCCTCGCTCGGACGGCGTCAAGAAGCTTCCCGAACTCGGTCTGATAGGCAGGCTCACTGGAGAAATCAATGTACTTTCTGGACTCCACGTGTATGGGCCGATCGGCGTCGGCCTGAACGAGTACAGGAATAAGGCACTTCTCTTTGCGCAGCGAACGAAGCTGCTCCGCTCGACAGATGTCGGACAAATACGAAGCTCGGGAGAGCAGCGCGAGGGTTACGTCGCTGCGGTCCAAATTCCGCTCGATCTCGGCGGTCCAGCTGCTACCGCCTTTCAACCGCCCGGTATCAAGCCATGCGTCGCAGCCTTCTCGGGTGAGATCCTGGAAGAGTCGCTGAGCCAGCGCCGTCGCGTCTTGGTGGGCATAGGAAATGAAAATCGCCTGTGGCCCCGTGCTCATAGCGGGTCAAATGTACCATGGATACCTCGCTGGGCTGCGGACCGTTTGCGGAGCAGGCATTTTCCGTAAGCACAATAACGTGTTCTGTAATGAAACCGTGCGCGTGGACGGACCTCGCCGCCGGTGAGATTCCCATCCTTCCCCCTCGACATCAGTACCCGGGAGATTTACGCGTTCGACCTGGTGCGTTACTTCAGTCACTGAAAGGCCGCGATACCCCTCCCTGGCGTGATGAAGCCGACGCCGAAGATCCGACCAGCGCGTTGATCAGATTCTGACCGTTCGGGCTTCCCCAGCCAGTGACCAAGTCGTAGCCCACCCCGGCATTGTAAGATTGCCCCTTCCCATTGTTGTTATTTCCGCTGGTGATGTCATGGAAGACGTTGTTATAGTTTGCGCTCTCACCGATCGAGTAGACCGCGGGATTAATGAAGCCCAGGCTTGAACCGCCGTTGGCCGCCGATTGTTGGTTCACGAGCGCCAGAAAGCCGGCCCACCGCGGCGCTGCGAAGCTGGTCCCGCCGTAATCTCCCGTGCAGGAACCCTGGTCGCAGAGAAAGTTGTCGGTATTCCCCTCCGCCGCTACGTCCGGCACATTGCGCACGCTCGTGGAAGCCTGATTCGTGGAATTGGCCACGCCGGCCTGCCAACTCGGAATCGTGAAGCCATCGTCGGCAGGACCGCCGCTGCTGTCGGCCCATGCGGTTTCCGATTGCCAGGCACCGCCCGTGCCATTCGTGGTCAAATCCGTTCCGCCCACAGCGACCACGTAAACGGACTCCGCCGGATAGCTGTTGTCAGTTGGGTTCGACCCCGTATACGCCCCCGCATCCCCGGAAGCTACGAACAGAGTCTGGCCTTGCGCCGCGAATTCCTGAAATATGGGATCAAGCTGCGCAGTGTCGTCCGGATTCCATCCCCATGAGCAGCTAAGTTGTTTTGCGATATTTTCCGCCGCCATCTGGTTGAAGATATCAACGTCTCCAACTCCAATCTGTGAATTCCCCGGAGCAATGTAAACGCGAACCTGGCTCAGGCCGGGAGCCATCGACGCCGCCTGCACGATGTCCAGAACTTGTTCTCCATCATCGCCATCAGAGCCGGCAGTGGCGCCATCGATTAACACGTTTTGAATGGGAACGCTGTTTGGCTGCCCCGCAAACGAGGCGGTGACATCGCTCATGTTATAACCGTCGAACTCCAGCAGCCCTACGGCTTGCCCGCTCCCGGCGAGCGCGGTTCCGCCGTAGTAGGCTGCGCGCATGTCGCTGCCCAGGTACGCACCGCTCGGACCAGAGCCAACTGCATTCCGGCGGAAATTCGGCGGAGCCCGCTTGAACTTGGGCCGCGGCATCGAGAAATTATTCATCCCCGCGATGTGCGCCACCGGTACACTGAGATCGAGCGACGGCTCGCGATCCGGCGAATATACGTTTCGATTCTCGGTTGGATGCCGATAGTTCATCATGGTCACATGGAAAGCTCTGTTGACCTGGGACACTGTCCCGTCAATATGCACCAGCATCCGGTTCGCCGGCGCATTCGTTACGCTGAAGCCTTTGGATCGCGCGAACTTCACCACAGCCTGGTAATCAAGTTTGGTCGGACCAAACCGCTCCGTGAACTGGGCCACCGTGAGAAAATGCCGGTAATCCGGGCTGGACGGGTCATAGACCCGTTTTAATAAGCTCGTCAGCTCGCTTTGATTGCGCAGCGGCAAAATGATCGCCAATCCCATGCGCTGATTGTGGGACATTGCGCCGAGACGTGCGGCCTGCCCGTTCGCCACCGCCGGTCGGACATGCTTATGCAATACCTGCGGCGCCCGGCGCGCCTGGGCTGGGATTGTGAAGAAACCCAGCGCGACGAGGCAAATCAGAACAATCCCCCACGCCTGCGGCCTTTGACTCATTCTCATGGTCGTTTGATCCCTTCGGTCTTCCAGATTTGACGAAAGGCACACGCAAAGGATCTCTTATAGCCTGAACATTACGCCGAACTGGCCGACGAAATCCAGCTCCTTGGCGGGTACTTGTCGATAACAAGCTTGGGTGTTGAAAAAGTCACCGGTTGGAACGCTGAGATGCAGCGGAAGAGTGTTATCGAGAGAAGACTCTTCTGCCATGCTTTGCTGGATTTCCATTTTCGGAGGCCTGCTCGTCACGATGGGCCGGGCGGTAGAACATCGACGTCTTTTTGAGCAGGTGGATCGAAATCGGAACTGCTGAGCGTCGCACAAGCTCCTAAATTCAGCGCAATCGTCCGGTACTGCGTGCTTCCGCTAGCACCCGCACTGGCAAGGCCGCTACAAACATAAATCCAGCTTGACTCTACAGTCGGCGGCCTTGCTTCGGAATCGATCTGATTCGAATGATGGCCGCCCGCGGATCTTTCGCGGGGCTCTGCATTGGTGGATCTAATGAGTCGCCAATTGTGAATCCGAGCCTTTCCAGCAATCCGCGGACGTCGCTCAAGTGATCGTCGCGAATCAAGAACCATTCCGGCGGGATGTGCGCGGCCAGGAATGGCTGGAAAGTCTCACTATGCAACAAGGCTTCCTTTGCCCTGTTTGATCAGAATCATCAAACTTGTCGTGCGGAATGGTCGTAAAATAGCTGCGAAAATCAATCTACACAACGCTCCAGGCAGATCAACGCAGACAAGAGGCGTGGAGTCGACCGTCCTCCACGAAATGAGCTTTCCGAACGCGCATATCGAGCTGCAACTTGCCAACTAGGAGCTGAGGTGCTCAGGACTGGGGAGCGAGCGCAGTTAGTCAGGCAACGGAAACCAAGGGCCGGCGAACCTTAAATCAGCGCGTCAAGCGCCACGCTAGTGTATCAGGCCGCCTGCAGAGGCTTGGCTGGCCGTACGCGCTCATTCATTCTGGCGGTAGTCACCTAAGAGACCCCACTTTACGGCCCAGTAGCGCGCGGTCTGTACCCAACCCGCTGCTTGTCCCAACCCGCGCCAGTCGCAAACTCTCCAGGGACGGCCCTTCAAGTAAGCTGCCACGGGATCGTTACCTTCGCGTGCTGCCCGCCGGAACGCTGGCGTCGCTCGACCGTTGGCGGCGCAAATCCGCGAACGTAGTTCTTCACCCATTCCCGCAATCGGCGGGCGCGACAAATCCCAGATTTCGACAACGCCGTCGCCGGCAAATCCGGCTGCGCGACTACCGTCTTTGGAAATCTGGAAATCAAGCTCGCTCCCCGGTCCCAAGTCGGCAACCTTCTGTCCTTCGTGAGTCCAAATGCTCGCCCCGGCGTTGATCGTGCGAATGAAGAAGGGGCCGTTCGACGAGGAGAACATCGTCGACTCGATCCTGTCCATCGAGCCTAAGTCCTGGATCTCTCGGCCAGAGGATCCATCCCATAGCGACGTTTTCAAATCAAAAGATTGGACGAGCAACCGGTCTGCATTCGGGGACATCCGGATCAGGGCGGCGCTGTCCTTGGCATCGAATGCAAGTAGCTTCTTGCCGGACTTGGAGTCCCAGAGCGTTCCAGTGGAACCTTGACCGATCACCGTCAATCGACTGCCGTCGTCTGAGAAGGTCATCGCGTTTGTCTTCTCTTCTACGGCTCCAAGGTCGGCGATTAGATTACCATTGGCTGAATCCAGCAGTTGCCCGCGCGTCCCGGCCGAAGACACCGCGAGTCGCGTTCCGTCGCTTGAAAAGATCGGACTATGAACGTTGCCTGGGGTAGAAACTTTCCTCACGACCGCTCCAGAGGTGGCGTCCCAGATCGTTACGGTGTCGTAGCCGGACTTAGCAGCGATCCGGTCATCGGTTGCCGAAATGGCGAGGTCTCCGTAAACAGATCGGAGAACTGCAAGCTTTCTTTGGTGCCGAACATCCCACACGCTGCAGCTTCCAGCGTCGTTGCAAGTCACTAGCAATCGTCCTGATGCCGAAAGAAAGAGCGGCGTCCTCACGCCGGGCGACTCAAGGGTTGCGATGGGCCGCGCGACGCTGACATCCCAGGCCCTGACGCTGTCGCTCGCGATCTGTGCCGCGGCTACGCCTCCACTGACAAACACGCTGTCGCCGAGTCGCGCAGCCCAGACCTCCTCCCGTGGTGCAAGTGAAGCGCCCGAGCCCACGTCAACGATCTCGAGGGAGGGTGCCGAATACAAGACGATGCGCAGGCCGTCCTCACCAAACCAAAAACGCTCTGCGGTATGCATCGGTGCGCGCTTGGTTCCATCGGTGGTGTTCCACAACGCGAGTTCATAGTTCCCCGAGCGTGTGACCAGTATCTTCCCGTCAGATGAAAGTTGCATTTCGGCGTTGGGCTGAGGTGCGTTCAAGACTGCAACCAGACGTAGGCGTCCTCCGAGAGTTTCCAGAGCAGCCTCGGCGCGTGGGCGGTCTCCGCCAAGCCCCGCCAGCGCAAAGGGAAGCGCAGACGTTCTTTCGCCGCGTTCGGCCAGCAGGATCGCGCGCGCCGTGAAAGCCTCCCGCGCATCGGAGAGCTCTAACTTTCCCACACCGGTCGCGATGAGGGCCGCCAGTGCGAAGCAGCCGGCTATGGCGAGCAACACAACACGACCTCGCC
>CAZILJ010000412.1:0-4421 GCA_964539915.1 uncultured Acidobacteriaceae bacterium
GAAACCTGACTCTTATGAATTTGGAAACCACACGATTGGTGCGAGTATGCTTCATTGGGCATTGAGCGAGTGTCGAGAAGATAAGCTCGACATTGGTTTTGTGAACGATGGCAGAAAAACCCTTCTGAAATCGCCTGAACTCAAATCAGCCGCCTCAGCCAACCCAGATTTCAAGTTCCCTCACCCCACGAACCTCCCGCAAGATCGCGGCCAAGTAGCCATAAATGATCTCCGACATCTACAATCAAGTCGAGAATCCTTCTAGGGGGAACAATGTCCAATTTAAGAAGTGCAGTCCAGCAACTTCAGCAGGAGCACAAGCACGCACTACAACAGGTGGAGAAGTTACAGTCAGCGATTTCATTGCTCGAGGACTTGGTCGCACGCAATGGTTCGGGAGCATCGCGCGCCGGCGCTCGACCGGGGCGCATCTTGTCAGCGACCGCACGCAGGCGCATGGCGCAGGCACAAAAAGCAAGGTGGGCAAGGGTTCGGCGGGAATCCAAGCCAGCGGATGGGAAAGTGAAAAATGCGTCACCCGTGAAACGCGTGATGTCAGCATCCGCCCGCCGCAAGATTGCGGCGGCTCAGCGGGCGCGGTGGGCGAAGGTTAAGGCTGCGAAGAAGGCGGCTTAGGTCAGATTCGAGATAGAGTACGCTATTCCCGCCGTTTACCGCCGTTTACCAATGATCTTCATTGGTTCGCGGGCAGGGTTAAATGCTCCCTCTGCACAAACGGCGAACTCAATTCTGCTATGCGCGGATCGAGTTTGACCTCGATATCTCGCATGGCGGTGCCACTCGCTGGCTGCTCGTTCGATGTAAACATGTGTTTACTGCAGAGCAGCACACGAGATTCAGACGGACGGCCCGACTCTGGAACCATGTCTGAATTGGGTAATCGCAGGCGGAAGGGAACTTCTCGGTAGGCATCAATCGCTCATCGACGCATTCGAGAAATGCTGTGGCACCGATTGATTCTCCTTAGGCCTTAAGAGCTAGCAGAATCCCTGAGAAAAAGTTCGCGGGAACGGCTTGCCATGACTCGATTGCGGTTGCTCGCCGAGTTAGGGGAACTGATCGACGGTGTGATTCAGACTTCGACAGCCGCGATCGACTTCGTCTTCATCATCGAGGCGAGGCCAGCTACACGCTGATACGACTGAAGCCTATCCTCATGCTCGTAGGTATCAGTCACCACGATTACCTCATCAGCTCCTGTGTCACGCACCAATCGCTGCAGCCCCGCCTTGACAGACGCATCCGATCCTATAATCGCGGCTCGTAGCTTGTTTTCGACAGCCGCACGCTCCCAGTCCTGCCATAGCGACTCCATGGAATCCACTGGCGGCATCAGCTCTACCGGCTGGTTTCGGATGAGTCGCAGAAAGCGCTGCTGTGGCGTAGTGAATAGTCGCCGGGCTGCGGCATCCGTCTCAGCGGCAATGATCTGCACCGCGACAATCAAATATGGCTTCCTGAGTACATCGCTCGGATGGAACTGTCGGCGGTATAGCTCGGCCGCTGCGTAAAGATACTCCGGCGCAAAATGCGCAGCGAATGCAAAGGGCAAGCCCAGTCTCGCCGCTAGTTGCGCGCTGAAGCCGCTCGACCCAAGCAGGGTGATCGGCACCTTGCTACCCTGTCCGGGAATTGCTCTTACTACCTGCCCCGGCTTCTCCGGGCCCAGGTATGTCCGCAATTCCTGAAGCAGTGCAGGAAAATCATCTCCGCTCTGCCCCAAATCCCGTCTCAGCGCACGCATTGTTTCGAAGTCGCCACCCGGAGCACGTCCCAACCCCAGGTCAATTCGTCCCGGATCGAGCGCTTCCAGCGTCCCAAACTGTTCCGCGACCACCAGTGGAGCATGGTTCGGTAGCATCACCCCGCCGCTGCCGACCCGAATGGTCTTCGTGGCTGACGCTACGTGCCCGATCAGCACGGGGGTGGCCGAGCAAGCAAGTCCAGAGATGGAATGATGTTCTGCAAGCCAGTAGCGTTTGTATCCTAACTTCTCCACATGCTGTGCCAGGTCAACTGACCGGGCAATTGCGCTACCCGCTGATTCTCCGGTTCGCATGCCCACAAGATCCAGCGCCGATACTGCTAACTCATTATCCATAGAAGATTAGATGATCCAGTCGCGCAGGCGATGCGAATCAAAGGGGTCATGGTTAAGGGTTTGGAAATGGGCTTGGAACGCCCAGCTGTTACACTCAGCAACCCGTGTCCGTCTGTATTTACCGATGCCCCCGCCATTCCGCATTACGAACGAAGCCGGTAACGTTTTTCCGAAAACGGTAGTTCATGACCGCATCCATTTGGTCGCCGGCCAACCACTGGCTGGCATTGGGCTAGACTTCGCCGATCAGAGGACCATTCCCGTTATACGTTTTCGCGTGCGTTCGATAGTCAACCCACCATGAGTGTGGAAAGTTGCCGTCGTCGGCCACGTCGAAGCGCCATCCCGAAGCTCCCTGGCTGTACCAGTATTGCGTGACGTTGCCGGGAGCGCGGTAGAAGAAATCTTCTACCGCATCGAGGCCATGGTTCCAGGTTGGCAAGCTGTCGAGACCAAACCAGCCAATGTAGTCGGCGCTGGAGCAGGGGACGTTGTTGTCGGTGAAGTTGAACCAGGTTCTCCACTGGGACTGCAGCGAGAGGCAGGCGCCGATGTTGGGCGGCGTTCCACCAAGGCGATTGTAGCGGTCGAAGTACAGGCCGTCGGAAGAAGCATGATTGAACACGCCATCGAGAATCACCTGCATCCCGCGCCGGTTCAGTTCGGTCGATAGGGAACTGAGCGCAGCATCGCCGCCGAGCGCCGGATCGATGTGCAGATAGCTATCCGTGTCGTAACGGTGATAGGAGCGCGCTGAAAAGATCGGGTTCATGTAAATGGTGTCCATGCTCAACCACTGAATGTAGTCCAGTTGGTTCTGCACGCCCTTCAGATCGCCGCGCCATAGAACTGATTGCTGAACTGGTTGTAGCATGCGGATTTCGAGTCGCGGGGATCGCAAATCTGCGTGTTCCAGATGTTGTAGGTGAAAGCCTGCTGGCTTCCGTAGTAAACAGGACAGCCGGTGGTCGATCCCTGACGGCAGTAGTCGTTGGTCTGGTCACCATTGCGGAAGCGGTCAGGCATGATGTGATAAACATTCGCCCTTTGCAGCCATGCCGGCGTTTGGAAGTTGGGATCGTAGACCGTGAACTGGAACGAAGGGAATGGCTCGCCGTCGCTGGCGACGCCGGTGCCGTCCTTGTGGACGTTGTCGTAATCATCTAAATAGTCGCCGCTATACCAGCCGTTGGTCATATCGCGGTTGATTTTGAATTTGTAGTAGTAAACAGTGGGTGCCGACGGCATGGTCAGAGTAGTTTTCCAGACGTCGTATTCTGTGCCGTTAATCGTAATGTTCTGATCAAATGGCATTCCCGTATCCACCTGGCCGGTGGTTGTACCCGAACCAGTGTCGAACAGGTAGGCGCGCGCGGTCACGCCCCAAATGCCGCTGGAGTGCAGCGTGCGGAAGCGCAGTGTCACCGGGGTGCCTTCCGGCACCGCTCCTTCTCGATCGCGATAGAAGGGGTCCGGCTTGGTCGGAGGCTGCGGAGTCGCCCGGTTGCTCGAGCGAGAACGGCGACGTGCTTGTGCCGTTTCCTGTATTCGTCACCGCGTAGTACTGAGTGTAAATTGCGCTGGTCCCTATGAACGCTCCCGGATTGTCAGACGGCGCTCCTCCGTAGACATAGCCGCCGCTGGAGGTCAGATATTCAAAGAAAACAAAGGAAGCTGGAGGTCCACCGCCGGTGAGGGCGATCCAGGGAATCGCTGGCTCCCGCGTGTTCTGGTTTCCGGAATTGCTGGCATGGGCGCCTTAATTCGCCGTTGGACCCGACCACCCGCCGCCGTTGGAGGTGCGGTACTCGCGGTATCCGTCTTTGAAATATGTTACGAATTAAGCGGGAAAGGGCAACGACGAGAAATTCGTTCCGTCATAGGCGTTGCCGGCGGTGGAACCGCTGCCGCCAGTGCCAACGTAAACCACCGCGCCTTCGGCGAGATTCGCATTCCCAACCGCAAGGCAGAGATTGGTCGCGTCCCACGTCATGTACCACGTCTGGCCGGTGTTTTCGGCATTTTGCAGTGAGTTATTCGTACCGTATTCGCCTGTGCCGATGGAACCGTCGATGGCGGGTCTGTTCCACTGGGCCGATGCCGGTAAAGTGAGGACGATGACCGTGGCAATGCGGATGAGGCTCAGCAGGGGAGTACGACGCTTGGAATCCTCGCAAATTCCACGAATTCGAGCTGTCCGCGAGCTACGGACTATGTTTTGTGTGGCGGAAATCGTCGGTTGCGGGTGCCTAACCGAATCCTCTTGTTTCAAAACGGCACTGATCATGCAACCAGCTCG
>CAZILJ010000413.1:0-1702 GCA_964539915.1 uncultured Acidobacteriaceae bacterium
AATAGTCTATGGGACGCCGCAAGATACATGCACGGCGATCTGTCCTTACAGCAAAACCAAACTCTTTTTCGGAAGTGAGATTCGAAGCGCGAGCGCCAAAGACGGTCAACACTATATCGAGCTCGAATCCGCGTTCCTCTACCGCAAGGAACTAGTGGCAAACTGCACTTGTAACGGTAAAGATCCTTTTGGCCTGGCTCCGCTGGGTGTGAAAAATGATCCTACGTTGCGACCGGGCGATCTTGTCTCCACGGCGAAAGGACTAATGGCCTTTGGCGGCAAATCTGTCCAAGGGGATGCGTTTTTCACCCCCGTCGATCCGACAATGCTTCCTACCAATCTGCGTCCTCCACCATCGCAGTTTGCTCTTCCTCCGACTACGGAGCCGCCTCTCGAGACAATGCCAGGAACGAACGTGCCGACAGGGGGCCGGTGAAGCCCAATGGCCCGAATGATCGCCAAGCTACCTTGCGAACAAACAAACAGAGTGCGACCAAATGCTGTTAGCGAACGACATGTTGCTCACCATCAGTTCGCCACAATACCCTCATTGCGGCAAGAATGAGATGGTACATGCGGGCGTTCCCTGAGAAAATCTCCAGCCGTTCTATAGTGTTCGCCGATACGACACGCTCCTGAGAGCGTTAAACTCCCGCGCAAGAAAGTTGACATGCCTGAAACCCTGAAGCTCACGGCGAACGCCGCACAAATCGAACACTGGAACGCGGTAGCTGGCAACACCTGGGCGCAGTTTCACGAGTTGCTCGACCGCCAGATCGAAGGCCTGGGAGTTGCGGCCATCGATGCGTTGGAGCCGACCAAGGGCGAGCACCTCCTCGACATTGGCTGTGGTTGCGGTCAGACCTCGCTGGCTCTCGCCGACCGGGTAGGGTCTACTGGCTCCGTGGTCGGCATTGATATTTCGGCCCCGATGCTTGAGGTCGCGCTCCATCGCTCGCGCGCGAATCCGAGGTTGGCGGTGACCTTCCGACGGGTGGACGCACAGACGGACGATCTCGGATCAGGTCTGTTCGATGCGGCCTTCTCTCGCTTCGGAGTGATGTTCTTCAGCGATCCCGAGGCTGCCTTCGCCAACATCCGCAAGGCCTTAAAACCCGGCGGGCGTCTAGTTTTCATCTGTTGGCGATCTCTCGCAGAGAACCCATGGATGCAAGCGCCGCTACTAGCCGCGCTTCCGTTCATTCCACCCGTTGCGCCGCCCGATCCAACGGCGCCTGGACCGTTTTCGTTTGCAGCCCCCGACCGCGTGCGTGGGATACTGGCAAATGCGGGGTTCTATTCAGTAGCGATCAATCCCCTGGACGCTCGTATTGGCGGAGCGGATGTCGAGCAGACGTTGAACTTGAGCCTGGAAATTGGTCCCTTGGGCGCTGTGCTGCGTGAGCATCAAGAGCTTACGGTGGTTGTCGCAGATGCAGTTAGAGATATGCTGGCGGCGCATTTGACACCGAGTGGGGTGGTGATGCCCGCCGCTACCTGGATTGTGACAGGCCAAAACGGATCAACGCATGTGTAGGAGCCGACCCATCCGACGTTTGCCCGAACGTAAACGGATTTGAGGGGCCCTGACACGTGCTCGGTTCAGAAGCGAGCAATCGCTCCAGCGCCGTGGGGCCAAGAAGGACACGTCGGCTTGGCGCGCGGGCCCGCCCAGCGCCAGGGCGGGCGGCCCGTGCCCCAG
>CAZILJ010000414.1:0-5808 GCA_964539915.1 uncultured Acidobacteriaceae bacterium
TTCTTCTTCAGGCTCAGGTAGTTTTCGACGATCCCGTTGTGGACCACGACGATTTTGCCGGTGCAGTCGCGGTGAGGATGCGCGTTTTCTTCCGTTGGCCGTCCGTGCGTGGCCCAGCGCGTGTGCCCAATGCCATAGGTGCCATCGAGGGGCTTCAGGCGGATCACTTCTTCCAGATTGCGCAACTTGCCCTCGGCTCGTCGGAGTTGTAGCCCATTGCCATTTCCGGCGACCGCGATCCCGGCCGAATCGTAGCCGCGATACTCCAGCCGCCTCAGCCCCTCAATGATGATTGGAACTACACTCTTCTTGCCGACGTAGCCGACAATTCCACACATAGGGAAACCTCAGGATTATGCGGCCGTTTCTACTCGGCCAGAGAGAAGCGAAATTCTTCAATTACGGGATTGGTCAACACTTCTCGGGCAATGCGCTCGACCTCGGTCTGCGCTTCTTCGCGCGAGAGTCCTCCGTCCAGCGTGAGCTCAAAATACTTTCCCTGGCGAACGCTCTCCAAACCTCTGTAACCCATCTTCTTGAGGGCGCCCTGGATGGTCTTGCCTTGGGGGTCAAGAACGCTTTTCTTGAGAGAGACGTAGACGTAGGCTATCATGAAAGGTCCATTATACGTGAGCAGGTTAGAGTCCGGCGTGCGCAGTCTGACCTCGGCTTTCAGGCTTCCGACCTTGGACCCTAAGACCTGGGTAGCAAGCTTATGTTCGGTTTTTCAGCTTCTCGTCGAGATCGGCCAGGGAGTCTTCGAGGAGTTTGCGATGCCGCGGATGGGTGCTTGCTCGCAGTTGCTCTAACACTGTTTGGCGCGACAGACGAAGGCTCTCTTTTTCTCGCCAGCGAACCGCCTCTTCAGCGCTCATCGGCGGCCGGGGTTTGGCCGACTTTTCGGTCGCTTCAGCCTGCTGGGCCTCCACGGATTTGCTTTCCCATCCCCTTGCCATTTCACCATTATAGGTGTTGGCGCGCACTCATCGCGCCCGATCATTCGATCCGGGAAACCGAACGACCGATCGGTGTGAACCATCGATCTTCTGGAATCAGTGAATTTTCCTAAAGCCGATGAAGCGAAAAATAACCTTCCATTGGGTTTGAGTTGTGGGTAAAATGCCCCGTACAACCAGTGGTTCGGTAACGTTCGCCTTTTGAGGGGGAGGCGGCACCGACCGGGATTGGTCTATCTGTGAGCCCCTCAAGCGCGTCTCGCTTGACGTCCGAATTGTTTCATCGCTCCGCTGATCCTGGCGAGGCCGAAGTTGCGTATTCCGCAGGCGGCAGTCTTCCTCCGCTTGGTCCTTTCTTTCCGCCTCTTTCCGCCTCTTTCCGCCGTTTCTTCTTTCCCGCATCGCCAAGGGAATATCCCAAACCCTCGGCGTTTTCCACGGAGTGAGGTTTCCTGCCATGACGCATGATTTTTCAGACTTTGCCGGCGCCGATCGAATTTCTGCGCATCCGGAAGCTCTTACCGACTGGCTCTTGAGCCATCTGAGGAAGAAACAGCTGATTCGGCAGGATGGGCCCACGCTGATCATTCGAGACCGTACGGCGTTGGAAGCTCTGACGGTTTAAACCTCCCCAGGGAGGAGAGGGGGTATTTTCTTCACCCCGCCTTCGGGAGTTTGACTTGAACGCTGCTCCGCTATTTTTGAGCGGGCGGGGACCATGGAATGCATTCTGGCACGCTGATCAACGAGCTAATCGCTTTGGTGGAGCGAACCCAGACCTTCGCCAAGCCTGCGCAAATCAACCTTGCGGAATCGCAAATCGCCTGCCCTGATACGCGGGCCGAGGTTTTTCATGGCATCGGGGAAAGCTCAGAGTCCGAACAATTCACGCAGCCGTTTGGTCTGAGCCCGGCTGACCGGGATCTCGGTCTGCTTCTTGTCGTCCATGCGCAGTTGGTAGGAGCTCTTGAACCAGGGAACAACTTCGCGGATGCGGTTGATGTTCACCAGATAGGAGCGATGCGCCCGCCAAAAAAGATTCGTGTCTAGACTGTCCAGTAGTTCCTCGAGCGTCCGGCAGTTCGATTGTCCTTCCATGCCCGACACGCCTCCGGTCACAACCGTGATTACGCCATCCTCAATCCACGCGTAGCAAATGTCTTTCTGATCCACCAGAAACATGCGTCCGACGGTCTTCAAAAGAATCTTCGAAGCCGGTTGCTTTTGAGATTCGATCATCCGCACCAGCGCCTCGATCTTTTCCGACGGCAATCCATCCGCGTCCTGCTTGACGCGTGCTTTCTGGATCGCCTGGGCGACCCGTTTCTTGTCAAAAGGCTTCAGGACATAGTCGACAGCGTTCACCTCAAACGCCTTCACCGCATACTGGTCAAACGCTGTGGCGAAGATAATTTTGGGCAAGGGAATCTTCTTGTCGAGCAGCTTCTTGATCACTCCAAAGCCGTCCAATCCTGGCATTTGTACATCCAGAAAAACAAGATCAGGATTGTGCTCCTTGATCAGGCTAAGGGCTTCCAGACCGTTCTTGCCTTGCGCGACCACGCTTACATCGTCGGCATTTTTCAGCAGGTAGGCGAGTTCGTCGCGGGCGAGCTGCTCATCGTCCACGATCACTGCGGTCAAAGGCATTGTTACTCCGGAACTGCCAAGGCGGCTCATTTGAGTATAGTGGCCCGGTTTTTCCGGCGCAATGCAGCGGGGTGTCGGTTGGTGTCGACGGGCACTTATTGAAGCTGCGCGACGGTACCAATCAATCAGTGTCGGTTCCGCGCCTGCGGCTTGGACAAATCCTTCGCGATCCATTTCGACATGAGTCTGCTGTCATGTTGCGCGAACCCCAGCCTCTGATAAACCTCCAGGGCCGCAGTATTCTGCCGCATGACTTCTAGATGCAGCGTGCGAAGCCCCGCCGACCGCGCTTCCTGCTCCACGAACTCCATCGTCTTCCGACCCCAGCCGCGCCTGCGATACTCCTCCAGCAAATACAACTCATCAACGAAGGCATCCCGCCCCAGCCACTCCAGGCTGTATCCAAAGCACAGCACGACGTACCCGACCGCCCCACCGCCGTCCAGGATGAGCCACACGCGCCCGAGATTCGCATCGCGCAACAGTCCGATCAGCGCCACGTGAGCTTGTTGCTCCTCGAAGCCGTGGCCGTCGAAAACGTAATACTCCCTCATAAATCGCAGCAGAGTGCCAGCATCGGCCTCCGCCGCCAACCGAAATTGCGGTTCGCTGCTCATTTTTCGCTGACGTAGGGACTAGCCGCCTTCGGCCGTCCGATCGAGCCTAATTCGCCGACTCCCCATGGCTCACACTACATTTTCCAACGCTAGCGCCATCCCCATGCCGCCGCTCACGCAGAGGGTCGCAACCCCGCGCTTCGTATTACGCTTCAGCATCTCGTGCAGCAGCGTCACCGTGATGCGCGTCCCAGTGCACCCGATCGGATGTCCGATCGCGATCGCCCCGCCGTTTACATTGAGCCGGTTACGATTCAGATTCAACGCCCGGTCACATGCCAGCACCTGCGCGGCAAACGCTTCGTTCAACTCGATCAGCCCAAACTCGTGCAGCCGCAAATTATGTTTCGCTTCGAGCTTTCGCAGAGCCGGGACCGGCCCGATCCCCATCGTCCGCGGGTCGACTCCTGCCGACGCAACGGCCGAGATTCGCATCAGCGGTTTCAGATTGTTCTGTTTCACGAAATGCTCGCTGGCAACGACCACCGCAGCCGCGCCGTCGGTAATGCCCGAAGAATTCCCCGCCGTAATGCTCCCTGTCGTTTCTGCGGAGTTCGCAAAAACAGGCGGAAGTTTCGCGAGCTTCTCAATGCTCGCGTCGGGAAACGGATGTTCATCGCGGGCAAACGTCGTCGTGCCTTTCTTGCCTTCAATCGGCACAGGAACAATCTCCGCGTCAAACCGGCCCGCCGCAATGGCGCGTGCCGCACGCGTTTGCGACATCAGCGCGTACTCATCCTGCTCCTCGCGCGTGATCTGGTATTCCTCCGCCAGGACTTCGCCAGTTTCCCCCATCACCATCTTTGCCAGAGGACAGAAAAATCCGTCGCGATACATTCCATCCACCAGTTCCTGATTGCCCAGCCTGAATCCCCAACGCGCTTTGTCCAGATAATAGGGAACCCTCGACATCGACTCCGTACCACCCGCCAAGATGCAGTTGGCGTCGCCGAGCAAAATCGCCTGGTAGGCTAGGGCGATCGACTTCATGCCCGAAGCGCAAGCCTTGTTGACGGTGAATGCGGGAACTTCTTGCGGCACCCCGCTGCGCACAGAAATCTGCCGCGCCACGTTCGGTCCGCCCCCGGCCTGCCGAGCGTTGCCGATGATACCTTCCTCCACCTGCTCGGGCTGCACACCAGCCCGTTCCATCGCAGCCTTGGCGGCCACCACTCCCATGTCCGCCGCAGTCAAAGATGCCAGCGCCCCGCCAAATTTCCCAATCGGCGTCCGCACACCCGATAGAATATAAACAGCCTGCAATCCCGCACCTCCAAACTTTCGAGTCTAGCAGGACAGGCCTAACGGATTCACCCTCACCCTAAATCTCGGTAGTGGGTCAGTCTGATTTCCACAGGGGTTCCCGCCGCTCCTCAATCCGATTGAAGAACTATGTATTCTGCTGCCCGAGACTGCGTCCGCTGCGAAGCGGACGGTATGGTCTGGCTGCGCGTTGTGAACCTTCATGTTCGGCGGTACTCTATTTTGCGCGTTGCCATTTCTCCTCGTCCTACCGGGGTGCGGGCTAGATTAGCCCCTGTGGAAATCAGACTGACCCACGACCTAAATCTCCCCAAAGAAGTGTGCTTTGAGTGAATCCTCCACCGCTCGGCTGCCATCTAGAATCAAAGCAACGTCAACCTTCAACCTTCACCTTGTGAATCACTAGCATTGCTCAGGAGGCTTCTATGCCATACGTTGATGTCGGGAAAGAGAACTCCGGTGCCATCCATCTTCATTATGAAGACCACGGCTCCGGTCAGCCTGTCATCCTGATCCACGGATACCCACTTAGCAGCGCGTCCTGGGAGAAGCAGATCCCAGTCCTTCTCGACGCCGGCCACCGTGTTATTGCCTATGATCGCCGCGGATTTGGAAGGTCCAGCCAGCCAACTGCCGGTTACAACTACGATACCTTCGCCCAGGACCTGCATACCCTCGTAACGCAGTTAAAACTTCAGGATTTTTCCCTAGTCGGGTTCTCGATGGGAGGCGGTGAAGTTGCGCGCTACCTCGGAAAGTACGGCTCGAAGGACGTGAGCAAGGCAGTCATCATCGGAGGCGTGCCGCCCTTCCTGCTGAAGACCGAGGATAATCCCGAAGGCGTCGACGGCAGCGTGTTCGCGGGCATCGAGAAAGCCGTGGTTGCCGACCGTTACGCGTTCTTCACAGAATTCTTCAAGAATTTCTATAACACCGACGTCCATCTCGGGAAGCGCATCAGCGGGCAGGCGGTCCAGGCAAGCTGGAATGTGGCCGCAGGGGCATCCGCCGCCGCCAGTCTGGCCTGCGTGCCGACCTGGCATGAAGACTTCCGAACTGACGTGGCTAAGATTGCTGTCCCGACCCTGGTGATCCATGGCGAGGCGGACCGGATTGTTCCGATCTCAGCCGCTGGGCATCGCACGGCGAAGCTGGTGAAGGGCGCCGAACTCCTGGTCATTAAAGATGGACCGCACGCAGTGATTTGGACTCACGCGGACGAAGTGAACGGCGCGCTGGTGAAGTTCCTCGCCAAGCCGTCTGCCAAGAACCAAGTCTCCGAACCGAAGCAGAGAGCCGTCGCGTAAACGGCGGTTATCAGA
>CAZILJ010000415.1:0-4095 GCA_964539915.1 uncultured Acidobacteriaceae bacterium
CGTAGATCAGGCGGGTGCGATCCCGGCCAGCGCCCCACCCAGCTTCGGCGAGCGCGGCAGCGTCACCATCGTTTTCGAGCGCAACCCGGACCTTGAAAATTTCCGCCAGATCTTGGACCGGACTTTTCCCGCGCCAGCCGGGGAGGAAGTCGACATCGCCAAACTCGCCGCGCACGGGATCGACCGGACCGGTGGATCCGATGCCGATGCCGGTGAGTTGCGCTCGGGCATGGCTCGCGGTTTCACGCAGCAGGTCAGCGATGAGTTCAATGCTGCCGGTGTAACGATCGGGGTCGGTGGGGGCTTCCATGCGGGAAACGACTTTGCCGCCGTCGTCGACCATGCCGACTGCGATCTTGGTTCCCCCGATATCGACCGCGCCAATCATGGATACCTATCGTAGAGCCGGCGTCTTGCCGTCTGTCGCTATAGCTGACCCTTGCCCGCGCGGGCGGGACGCCGACGCTACTGCCTAATCGCGATCAAAATTCCGGCGTAATCGCCTTGGCTTCTTCGAGCGTGATTCGCTTCTTGTTCTTGTATGAAAGGTTAGCCATGTGCACTGCGATGGCCGAACGGTATCCGATGTCGGGTGGAGCGTTGGGCGTGGCGCGGCTGCGAACGCAGTCGATCCAGTTCCCCATGTGGTCCTGTTCATGGCCGCTGCCGTGAGTGGACGTGCCACCCGGACGGTTCGTCTTCTCGGGCCAATACTGCAGTGGCGCGTCGAAGTGGTGTTCGAGGGTTCCGTCGCTCCCTAGAATGCGGTCCCCAAGTTCGTAGTGCCTGTTGCTGAACGTGGACTGCCAGGTCACAACGATGTCCTTCGGAAAATCCAGAGTCACGGCGATGGTGTCGGGAACCTCCCTGCCGTCCTTTTCCGAAAACACGCCGCCCGACATGTAGGCCGACGCTGGCAGAGGGAGGTCGAGCGCGCCCATGACCCATGCAATCTGGTGCACCATGTTCTCCGCGCAATTGCCGCCGGAGAACTCCCAGAACAAGCGCCAGTTGATGAAACGGAAGGGATCGAAGGAACGCTCCGGGCGGCCATTGAGAAACGCGGCCCAGTTAACGTTCCGCGCGGTGCAGTCCGATGGAACCGGACGCACCCATTGGCCTTTGCCGTGAGGGGTGTTGCGGCTCATCCAACATTCGACCTGGGTTACCTTCCCCACCCATCCCTCGTTGATCCATTGCCGGGCGTCGGTCAGGGCGGCGGAACTCTGATATTGCAGTCCGATCTGGACGACGCGGTTGGATTCTTTCGTTGCGGCCAGGCACTTGTCGGCTTCAGGAATCGACCAGGTCATCGTCTTCTCGGCATAAAGATCCTTGCCGGCGGCCAGCGTGTCGAGAAAATGCCGCGCGTGAACGTGCAGCGGACTGGCGAGGATGACGGCGTCGATATCTTTCCTTTCGAGCAGGCGGCGGTGATCGTCGAAGGTCTGGATGCCGGGCACTTTATTTGTCGCCTGATCGCGGCGTCGGCTGTAAACGTCTGCCATCGCGACCACCTCAACACCGTGAACCGAGCGGATTTGTCCCAGCAGATCATTGCCGCGATCGCCGACCCCGATCATGCCGACGCGGACGCGGTCGTTGGCGCCCAAAACGCGAGCGGTAGGATATGCCAAAACAGCGGCTGTTCCCATCGCGGCCTGCTTCAGAAAAGTGCGCCGGCTCGGCTCGAGCCTGGTGGGGTCGGTCATGTCTCCTCCTGCACAATCAGGTACGCGATCATTGCGAGCCACGACGCCAGTTACACGGCGCCTGCTTGCTTTAAGAGTTTCTTCATTCCTGCCCAACTCTTGCGGGAACATTCTTCAGGCGGGCCGCCACCGTTCCAGTGAGTCTCAAGGCTGACGGCATAGCGGTAACCGTCGCGCTGGAGCGCCTTGAACTGGCCCACCCAATCGATGATTCCGCCTCCCATGGGCGCCCAGTCGTATTTGTTTCCCTGTTTGACCGCATCTTTGCAGTGGCAGTGACCTAGGCGGTCCTTGGGCAGAAGATTGTAACCGTCGGGGTACGGGGTCTCGCCACTGGCGGCAGCGTTGCCGGGGTCCCAGTTCAGCATGAGCGAGGGAGACTGCACTGCTCTCAGAACCTTGGCAGCTTCGGCCCCGGTTGCCGTGTTGCAGGCGGACTCATTTTCGAGCACCAGGATGATTCCCTTCTTTTCCGCTTTACCGGCGGCCTGGCGCAGCTTGTCGTTGATGGCAGCGCGATACGGAGCTTGATCCTCCAGTCGCCAGAAGTCGAAGCAGCGCACGCGATCAGTCTGAAACGATTTCGCCATATCGATGGCGTGCTCCAGAACCTCGTCCTGCTCCTGCCAATTGAAGTCCGCACCGAAATTCTTGGCCTCGCTGAACTTGGATTTTGGAGCGCCGGGCCAGTCGACCTTAAAAAGCGGGCTGGCAATGTCGGTGACCTTCAGTTGGTACTTTTCGAGAATGCCGCGCGCCTCCGCGACTTCTTTCTCGTCGAGATTGACGATGTTCTTCTTCCACATGCCGCGCAATTCGATCCAGTGCATGCCGAATTCGCGCGACGCCACTTCACAGGCGTGGCCAAAGTCCTGCGAAATTTCATCGCTGATGACAGAAACGCGAAAGGGCGAGCTCGAATCGGAAGGCGGCAGAAATCGGGACGCAGCTTTTGCGGCCGTAACGGCAACCATTCCAGCGAGAAATTCGCGGCGTGCAAATTCTATGGACATGAGACTGCTCCTCAATTCCAGGGGTCACGGCGATGATGGCGCAGACAAATAAATCTATCACCATTCGAAAGATGGGTGGGTCACGCGGACCGAGACGGAGATGGCTAGAAACGACTGGAAACTCGAGAGGGACGGTTGGTGCGAATTCGAAGAAAGGGGGAATTTTGGGCACAAAACAAAACGCCCCAGACTCGATTTGAGTCACGGGACGTCTGTTGATCAGCCCTCCCCCAAGTGCTGCTCAAAAACACTCTAACGCTGAGGTCAAACCCCGTAAATAGCTCACTCGTGCTATATGTGGCACGAACGTGGTAGGCGACTAAGTGGCTGAATCGCAAGGACCTACAGGATTCTGCCGCAGTGTCGGGTCCCCTCGGTCGGGCAAACGTGCAAGCAGCTGGCAGGAGCCCTTTATGACATCATCAGCATTTCAAATGCAAACACGATTGGTCCATCGACGCTCAAATCGCTCTAATTGAGTTATCCTAGTTGCATGGATCATCTAGCAGTCCTTCGGGAAAAGATTGCGCGTCTCCGCGCCGAGATCGCTGACCTTCAAGAGTTGAATAGGGAGTATCGCAGTCAACGGCGAAACGAAACCGCCGCTCAAGTTGCCCACGGTCAAAGACATGAACGTCTGCAAGCGATCCAGAGCGAACTCGCCAAGCTGGCTGACCTTGGCCGACGAGTTCTGTCCGTAGAACAGATGAAAGAAGAACACCGCTCGCGTCTGAATCTCGTCAAAAAGGCCTCGTAAGCCAGAGTTTTTGATTCGCCGATGAACCGGCCGGCCTAGCCGGTTCGACCGACAGGCTGGATCTTCATGTTCGGGTTGCCCTATTCTTCCGCTGAAATCTGAGTTCTGAGGCACCGCAGTGTTTACGTTGCGGACGGCGTCGGAATTTGTAGAATGGTCCGCACAGGGTTCCCGCTACGACCTTCCGGCGCTCCAGTGGGCGCAATCCAGTTTCATTCAGCCTCAGATGATGGTTCAGGATCGCTACTTCTACGATCCGGTGGCGGGGAACTACACCGTGGACCGGTACGTGGACGATCTTTAGAGGCGGTACGGGGGAATCGACTCGGTGCTGATCTGGCCGACCCATCCGAATATGGGGATCGACAACCGGAATCAGCATGACCTGATTCGCAGCATGCCGGGCGGCGTTGCGGGCGTGAGACAGATGATTGCGGACTTCCATCACCGGGGCGTGCGCGTGTTGTTTCCGATGATGCTGTGGGATCAGGGGACGCGTAACCCGGACGGCTCCTGGTCCGAGGCCATTGCGAAATTGATGGCCGACATCGGTGCCGACGGGATAAACGGCGACACCGAGCATGGCGTTGCGCGCGAGTTTCCCGAGGCCGCC
>CAZILJ010000416.1:0-6637 GCA_964539915.1 uncultured Acidobacteriaceae bacterium
TACCGCGACGCCGAGGCCATGCGGACTTACGAAAACAAGGGACAGGTTGTGCATTTGTCTGCCGGGCAGAAAACCAACGTTCAGCTGCAGATTACTTCCGATATCGAGTGAACATTTATCGAGTCACAATGCCGACGATCCTAAACTCGGTTCGGGTATTGCTGATGACGGCTCTCGGTCTGTTCAGCGTCCGCTCGTTCACTGCCGGCCAGACTTCAAGTCCATCCCACGCAGTGACGCCCGGCGACTACAGAATTGCGGGAACGGTCGTGAGCAAAACTGATGGCCATCCTCTCGCTAACGTGCGGATCACAGTGAGGGATGCTAAAGATCCGCAGAAGTTTGAATTTCAGGTCACGTCGGAAGCTGGCAAGTTCCAATTCAATGGAGTTCCCGCTGGGAAGTATCAACTAATTGGCGCCAAGCGCGGATTCATTGCGGCTTCGTTCGATCAGCATGAGCAGTTCTCCACTGCAATCGTGACCGGTCCCGGCCTGGAGACGGAGGCCTTAGTCCTGCGTCTAGCGCCTGCCGCAATCATTGCCGGCAAGATCCTGGACGAAGCTGGCGAACCCGTTCGTCATGCCACGGTCACGGTCTATCGTGACGATCACAGTAGCGGCGTTGACCGAATTCAACAGTTTCGGACAGCTCAGACCGACGATCAGGGATCCTACGAGGTTGCCTCGTTGGTGCCTGGCACATATTTCTTGTCGGCGAACGCAAAGCCGTGGTACGCCGTCCACCCGAACTCGACTGATTCTGGGACGGAGGGCAATTCTGCCGACCCCGCGACCTTGACTCGGGCTCTCGACGTCGCCTACCCGTTGACGTACTACTCTGACGTTATCGATGCGGACAGCGCAACGCCCATTCCAATTCGCGGCGGCGAGCGCTTGCAGGTCGAGATTCACTTGAGTCCGGTTCCTTCTCTCCGTCTCCTTTTTCGGGTGCCGACGAGCGGCAACAACGGATTCATTGTTCCGCGC
Organism: uncultured Acidobacteriaceae bacterium; assembly: GCA_964539915.1. Lineage (GTDB taxonomy): Bacteria > Acidobacteriota > Terriglobia > Terriglobales > Acidobacteriaceae > Sulfotelmatobacter. The sequence continues at coordinate 990 of CAZILJ010000416.1, forward strand.
CTTGAACAACCCGCCTTCGACGGTTCCACATTCTTTCAGAACGATGGCGTTCGCATGGTATCCCCTGGCCTCGTGGAACTTACCGGCATTCCGGCGGGGCGATACAACCTTGACCTCAACGGGCCCGGGGCAGCCTTGCGCATGAACGGAGTCGATCTCAACAAGGATGGCGAGGAGATTGACACCTCCAAAACCCAAGCCCTGACGAGCGTCAAGGTGACGATCCAAGTGACCGGAGAGGCGACGGTTCCGCCGCACCTTTCGGTTGCCTTGCGCTCCGGGGGCAGACTCTTCACAGGTATGCAAGCTGTGAGCGAAAAAGGAGAGGCCGAGTTTCCGCAGGTCGCCGCGGGCCGGTATGAAATAGTGGTGTGGAGTTCTACCAAGCAGTTCTCAATCACTCACATAGCCGCAGAGGGTGCCGAGGTTTCAGCGCATAGCATTACCGTGACAGCGGGCACGTCTGTTTCGGTTTCGCTCACGGTGCTGAGCGGCAGCTTGAGAGTGGACGGCACGGCGAAACGTGCGGGCAAGCCTTTCGCCGGAGCGATGGTGGTTCTCGTTCCGAAAAGTCCGGAGAGAGACCGTGATCTTTTCCGCCGAGATCAGAGCGATCTCGACGGCACTTTCAGTTTGCAAAATGTTGTGCCGGGCTCCTACACCGTGTTGGCTATCGAGAACGGATGGGACCTGGATTGGTCTCAACCCGGTGTCATCGCCGCGTATTTAAAACGCGGTCGTGCCATTGAGATCGGCAATCAAAGCGGCAGAATCATGAGTCTCTCCGACGCTGTCGAAGTTCAGTCGAAGTAGCCCGACACAGGAAACATACCTGCGGCAGTTGTTAGTCCGCGTTCGCCCTGCGGCAGCTCTGCCTCGCCTCGCGCGGGAATCGATGCACTCATTTTCTGTGATGCTACCCAGGCGTGAATTCTGGTCGATAGAACGTCCAGCGGCAGCGCACCAGCGCCCAGCACTTGATCGTGGAAACTGCTCAGGCTGAACTTGTCTCCTAACTGATCCTTGGCATACTGGCGCAACTTGAGGATCTCGAGTTGACCGATCTTGTAACCCAACGCCTGCGCCGGCCACGCCATATAGCGATCGGTCTCGCTCTGCACCTCGGCCTCATCGATGGCGGAGTGATCATGAAAGAAATCAACCACCTGCTGCCGGGTCCAGTGTTTGTAGTGAAAGCCGGTGTCGACCACCAGTCGAATCGCACGGAGCATGTCGTCTTGCAAGTGACCGTAATAGCTGTAGGGATCCTGAAAGAATCCGACTTCCTTGCCCAGACGTTCCGAATAGAGAGCCCAGCCTTCGGTATAAGCCGTGTAGTACTCGTTTTGGCGGAAGGGCGGAAGCTGCGGCAGTTCCTGCGCAATGGTGATCTGCAGATGATGGCCAGGTACGCCTTCGTGATAGGCGGTGGTTTCAAAGTCGAGAGTGGTTCCCTTCTCGAAGTTGCTCGTGTTGACCATGATATGACCGGGTCGCGATCCATCCTGAGCGCCCTGAACGTACGATGTGGACGCTTCTTTTTCCCGGAACTCCTCGATTGGCAGAATTTGCATTCTCGCTTTCGGGAGGCGGCCGAACATCGCAGGAAGCTTCAGATACATCTGATCGGTGTACTTTTGATAGAGGTCGAGAATTTCCTGTCGGGAATGCACGTGGACCTTGGGGTTGGCGGGGAGGGATGCGGTGAAGCTCTTGAGATCCTTATAACCCAACTGATTGACCACTTGCAGCATGCGGGCTTCGATTTCTTTGACCTGGGCCAGACCGATCTGGTGGATCTCTTCCGGCGAGAGCTCGGTCGTGGTGCTCTGTTTCACGCGAAAGGCATAGCGTTCAGGGCCGTCCGGCAGCGACCACACACCCGGATCAGTCCGTCCCTTGGGAGCGTACTCCTCTCGTACAAAGGTCGTGAATTTGACATAGGCAGGCAGAACGGATTCACGGATCACGTTCATTCCCTGCTCGCGCAATCGCTTCTGCTCGGCAGCGGGTACGGCATCGGGAAACTTGGCGAACGGCTGCGCGAAGGGAGTGGTCTCGGGCGCTTTGGTCGCGAGGCCGTTCGCCTGCTCCACTACCTTTTCCAGCAAGATGCGTGGCGGCATCAGTCCCTCGGCCATGCCTTTGCGCATCTGGACGATATTTTCGTCGAAAAAACGGGGAACCTGCTTCAGGCGCGAAATGTAGTCATCGTAGTCCTTCACGTTCTGGAACGAGAGCACGGACACGAGTTGTGGGAGGTTGATGTGAACGCCGCCGAACTGCGATACCGGCATTTCCCAAGGCTTGAAGCGGGCTTCGTCGAGAGAATTTTTGAGGTCCCGAACCATCAGGGTCTTGTTTAATGCTTCCTGCTCGGCGAAGCCGGTAGTGTCGATGCCTTCGAAGCGTGCGAGAAACTTCCTGCTCTGCTCCAGGTCGTCTTCGATTGCCTTCTGCGAGAAGTCGTCGAGCTTGTCGTTCCAACGCTTGTCCCCGAGGATAGAAGCATAGATGGGGCTGTTGCGAAGTGTGTACTCCCATTGCTCGGCGAGGAGGTCGTTCAACGCTTTTCTGCGGCCTTCGAGGTCAGTCTGCGCGGAGGCTGCGAAAGCGCTGGACATGAGCAGGGAAAGCAGCAACGTCAACACTCCCAGGGTTCGCATGAACTGAACCTCCCTTTTGATCGCAAAAGCGCCAGCCATTATAAACTCGTCGCCCGCGTAACATGCGAAAAACGATTCAGTCCAGCGCACCTCCGGGTTCGATTTGCCATCTCGGGTCGGGGTGCCTATCATCCATTGCCGAGACAAAATCCCCCGAAAAGATTATGGTTGCAGACGGCGCTAAATTTTCTGGTGGGGGGCATTATCCGTGTTGAATCGTAGAAGTTTTCTGAAAGTGGCAGGCACCGCGAGCGTGCAGACGCTCATCGGATCGAAGGTCTATGCCTTGGCAACGCCTCAGGCTCAGCCCGCAGCCCCCGTGGCGGCCAACGATCACATTCAGATCGCGCTGATTGGGGCCGGTGGTCAGGGCCAGGGAGACACCAGGGTTGCGGTACAAGTTCCGGGCGTGAAGCTGGTCGCCGTGGCGGACTGTTACGACGGGCGCCTCGAACACAGCAAGGAAATCTGGGGCAACGACCTCTTCACGACCCGCGACTACAAAGAAATTCTGGCGCGCAAGGATATTGACGCCGTAATCATCGGCACGCCCGATCACTGGCACAAACAGGCCTCTGTCGATGCCATGAAGGCGGGCAAGGATGTCTATTGCGAGAAGCCGATGATCCATTTGTACGCCGATGGGCCGGAGATGATTGAGAGTGCGCACGCGACCAACCGGATTATCCAGGTCGGAAGCCAGCGAGTGAGTTCGATTATTTACGCCAAGGCGAAAGAGCTTCTCGCTTCCGGGGCCATCGGCCAGCTCAACATGGTGAGCGCGCACTGGGATCGCAATTCGTCAATGGGCGCGTGGAACTATACCGTTCCTCTGGATGCCTCGACCGAGACTTGCGATTGGCCGGGCTTCTTGGGAATTGCGCCGAAAATTCCTTTTAACGCGGAGCACTTTTTCCAGTGGCGCAAGTGGAAAGCCTATGGAACTGGTGTGGCCGGAGATCTCTTCGTACATCTTTTCAGCGGGACACACTTCATTACAGGGACGAACGGTCCTACCCGAGGCATGGCAACCGGCGGCCTGCGCTTCTGGAAAGACGGCCGCGACGCCCCCGATGTGATGCTGGGCCTGTTTGACTATCGCGAAGGCTTCAACCTCAGCCTGCGGGTAAACTTCGTGGATGGCGGCGAGGAGAGCGAAGGACTGGTCTTCACCGGATCGGAAGGCACTATGGAGATTAACGGCAACGCGGTCAGTATCGGCCGAGTGCCGCTTCCGAAGGAACCTGGCAACATGATTGGAACATTCACGGAATCGATGCAAAAGCGCGTTATGGAAGGCTACCGGCAAAAGTATCCCCTCTCACACCCATCCGGACCTCCGCTAGCGGAATACGAGAAATATGTGGCCCCTCAGGGCTACCGCGACAGCTATGACCACTTCAGCAATTTCTTTGCGGCGGTGCGAACGCGGAAGCCGGTCGTAGAAGATGCCGTGTTTGGCTTCCGCGCGGCCGGAGCCGCACTGCTCAGCAATCTCAGCATCGATCGCGGCGCCGTGATCAAGTGGGATCCCGATGCAATGCGGCTGGTATGAAATTGTATGAAATAAAATGCGGTTTGAAAGATCACTAGAATTCTTTCCGACTGCCGGAGAATCATCTTGCTCAAAGATTTGAAATTCGTAGCTGGGTTGATGTGCGCAGCGTGCCTCTCCGTTGCCGCTGCACAAAGTGCACGTAAGACAACTCCCGGCAATCCGCCTGGAGATGTTTCGCAGGTGACTTTCCTCGCCCACCGCTTGGGCACGGATCACGCCGAAGGCATCACCACACTCGACATGAATGGCGACGGTCGGACCGACCTGTTGAGCGGCGCTTATTGGTATGAGAATCCGGGACCAACGGGTGGCGAATGGAAACGCCATCAATACCGCACCGTGGGCATTCTGGGGGAGTTCGTCTCCGACTGCGGAGAATGGACCTTCGACGTCAACCATGACGGCGCCCCGGATGTCGTGACGGCGGGCTGGATGTTGAACGGGCTGTGGTGGTACGAGAATCCGAAAACGCAAGGCGTGATGTGGAAGCGTCACTTCATCACCGACAGCTATGACACCGAGGGCGGAGCGACGGGCGACATCAACGGCGACGGCAAACCGGACCTCGTGCTCGCGCATTACAACCATTCGGGAATTCTATGGGTCGATTTCTCAGGTCCGGAACCGAAGGTGCATCATGTCGGCGGGAAAGAGCAAGACGGTCATGGCATCGGAGTCGCCGATGTGGATGGTGACGGCAAGACCGACATTTTGACTCCCAACGGCTGGTTCAAAAATATCGATGCCAACAACGATAAGTGGGAGTGGCATGGAGACTGGCAAATGGACGATGCTGGCTTTCCGATCATCGGCTACGACGTGAACAACGACGGAAAGACAGACATCATCTATGGCCAGGGACACAGCTACGGCCTCTATTGGCTCGAGCAAAAGGGCGAAGGAGCGAACCGGAGCTGGGTAAAGCATGCGATCGACGAGTCGTATTCGCAAGTCCATGCGCTCAGGCTGAACGATATCGACGGCGATGGAGTTCCGGAATTGCTGGCGGGCAAGCGCTATCGTGGACACAACGGCCACGATCCGGGCTCCTATGACCCTCTGGTGGTCTATTACTACAAGATCGACCGCAAGACGGGGACGTTCACGCGCTACCCCATCAGCGTGAACGGCACGGCGGGCGCGGGCACGCAGTTTGTGGTGGCCGATCTCGATGGCGACGGCGATGTGGATATTGCGACTGCGGGCAAAACCGGGGTGCATTTCTTTGAGAATCTTTCGATCAACCTGGTACCGAAAGAGCAGCGCGAGAAGGAGATTCTGCTCGACACGAATTGGCCGTTTCCGGACGAAGGTCCGGTGGTGCACCAGGAGGATGAACCGAAGAAATGAGACGCGCTTTACGCGTAGACGTTCACACTGGCGGCGCTGCCGCTGTTTCCAGTCGAGTTGGAAGACCCGCCGGC
>CAZILJ010000417.1:0-2628 GCA_964539915.1 uncultured Acidobacteriaceae bacterium
CTACGAGTCGGAAGTTTGGGGCGACGTGAACCAGATGGCCTCAGACTTCGATCGGCAGGGCGGATATTCCTCGGCGTACCTGCGAGCGACCGATCCGATTGCGGCCGATGCGCTCAAGAACCGGGTCAGCGACGATCAGCGTTTGAAACTCGAAGGCATGCTGGAGACCGACTACTACGCCAAGCAGACCAGTTCTGGTGCGCCCATCAAGGTCATCGGGATCGTGGTGGCATTTATTATGGCGATTGGCTCGATTTTTGCCGCCATGAATACGATGTATGCAGCGGTGGCGTATCGCGGACGCGAGATTGCCACGCTACGAGTGATCGGTTTCTCGCGGCCTTCGATTCTGACCTCATTTGTGCTGGAGTCTTTGCTGTTGGCGCTTTTGGGCGCGCTCGCAGGAATTTTGCTCATGCTCCCGTTTAATGGAATGCAGACGGGAACGTCCAATGCCGTAACCTTCAGCGAAGTGGTATTCGCGTTGCGCATCACGCCGCAGGTTGCGGGATATGCCATTGTGTTCGCGTTGATTATGGGATTCGTCGGCGGGCTGGCTCCGGCGTGGCATGCGGCGCGGCAGAACATTCTGAACGCGCTGCGCGGGTGAGCAGCGCCGGAAACTATTGGAGAACCGAATACGTAGACATTCCTATGGCGATTGATACAAAACACGAAGACTTGCAGAGCCTGCGGATCGACCGCTCGCAGCGCGGCGACTCCGGCGGAGAGCCACCGGCGTGGGCGCGCCGCTATATTCTGGTTGGCGTCGCGGTGGTAGCGCTTCTGGGCGTCATTACTTTGGCCTACCGAGCGTTCTCATCGGATGTGCCGGAGGTCGACGTGGTGCGAGCCACGGCGGAGACGAGCGGCAACGACGCGGGCGGCACCGTGCTTTCGGCAACGGGCTACATCGTGGCTCACCACACCATCAACGTGAACTCCAAAGTGACCGGCCGCCTGGCGTGGATCGGCGTGGAGAAGGGTGACAAGGTAAAGGAAGGCCAGGTGCTGGTTCGCCTGGAGGATCAGGAGTTCCGCGCGTCGTATGAACAGGCGCGGGGCGCGATCGAGAATGCCCGCGCTTATCTCGACGAGTTGCAGCACGGATCGCGGCCCGAAGAAGTTCAGCAAGCGCAGCACAATCTGGATGAAGCTCGGGCCACACTGTCGAATGACAAGCTGACTCTTGATCGAACCAAGGAATTGGCGGGCGGCGGTGTGGTCTCTCGGCAAGCGCTCGACGACGCTACGGCCAAGTTCGAGTCGGATCAACAGCGGGTGAATTCTCTGGAAAAAGCGTTCCAACTCTCGAAGATCGGGCCGCGCGCGGAAGAGATTGCCCGCGCCCAGGGCGCGCTCATGCAGACACAAGGCCAGCTCGACTATGCCAAGTCGCAACTGGATGCCACTGTGATCCGCGCACCCGTAACCGGCACGATTCTTGACCGTACGGCAGAGAAGGGCGAGCTCATTACCGCGCAGTTTGCCAGCGCGGCGGCGGGTGGTCCTCAAGGATCGGTCGTGTCGCTGGCGGACTTGAACGATCTTCAGGTCGAACTCGATATTGCGCAGGCGGACTTTGCCCGCCTTGGTCCCACGCAGAGAGCTAAGGTCACGACCGACGCGTATCCCGATAAAGAATATGACGGCGTCATCGCCCAAATCTCACCGGAAGCGAACCGTCAGAAGGCAACTGTTCAGGTGAAGGTACAGGTGTTGAATCCGGACAAGTATCACGACGTTCAATTGCGGCCGGAAATGAACGCGACCGTAAAGTTTCTGGCGAACGATACACCAAAGAATGCCGCAGCGCCGTCGGGGGTCTACGTACCGTCAACGGCCATCCACGAGCGCGACGGCAAGAAGATCGTTTTGATCGCTTATAACGGAAAAGCAGTCGCGCGCGAAGTCCACGTGGTCGGCCAGCGCAGCGACGGTGCGCTCGTCAACGGATTGGTCGGGGGCGAAAGCGTGATTACGACCGCGCCAGCGACATTGAAAGATGGAGACAAAATCAAAATTAAGGGGCAATCATGAGCACAGTCGCACAACCGAACGTTGCCACGGGCACAAAAGTTGTACAGGTTCGCAGCGTGAGCAAGGTCTTCAAACGCGATGCCTTTCAGGTGACGGCGCTGGACGACGTATCCATCGACATCGCCAAGGGCGAATTCCTCGCCCTGATGGGGCCGTCGGGCTCGGGCAAGACCACGCTGCTGAACATGATTGCGGCCATCGATCGGCCAACCAGCGGCGAATTGCTGGTGCAAGGGCAGGATATTTTCCGCTTCAATGACTCGCAGACTGCCCGCTGGCGCAATGAGCACATCGGTTACGTCTTTCAGACGTTCAACCTGATTCCGGTGCTCACTGCCTTTGAGAACGTGGAACTGCCGTTACTGCTGACCAAACTCACGTCGCAGCAGCGCCGCGAGCACGTATTGACTGCGCTCAAGCTCGTCGGGCTGGAGGATCGGGTCAACCATCTGCCCAAGCAGCTTTCCGGCGGACAGGAACAGCGCGTGGCGATTGCGCGGGCGATCGTAAGCGATCCCACCCTGCTGCTGGCGGACGAGCCTACCGGCGATTTGGACAGTCATTCCGCCACAGATGTCTTAGAAATTC
>CAZILJ010000418.1:0-3341 GCA_964539915.1 uncultured Acidobacteriaceae bacterium
GGAATTGTGGCCACACGCCCATGGTGCTGGGATAGGGAAACAACCAGTACGCGACCCACGGACGACCGACGTGAATCGCAGGAAAGATTCCGGCGGAGGCGACAGCGAACAGCGTCATGGCTTCGGCGAAACGGTTGATCGAGTTGCGCCAGGACTGGCGCAACAGTAAAAGGATGGCGGAGATGAGGGTGCCGGCGTGGCCGATGCCGATCCACCACACGAAGTTGACGATGGCGAAGCCCCAGCCGATGGGGATGGTGACCCCCCAGATTCCGATACCTTTCAGAACCAGGTATCCGATGGCATAGAGCATCATCATGGTGAGCATGAAGAAGATGCCGAAGCCAAGGAACCATCCGTTCGAGGCGGGGCGGGTCAGCACGATCGCGCTGATCTTTTCCGTGACCGTGCCGAAGGTGTGGCCTGGCTCGATTACGGGAGCTCGGTCATCGACCGTCATTTTGTATTGCTCGTCCATGCGTGGCTTAGCTTTAGCTGCTAGCTTCTAGCTTTTCCCTTCCAACTCCGGGTTCGGGTTGCGAACTTCTGCCAGATACGTGGTGCGCGGGCGGGTGTTCAGTTCGCCCAGCAGGCTGTAGTTGCGGGCCTGTGCTTTTAATTTTGAAACCTTGCTGTTCGGGTCATTCACGTTGCCGAAGATGATCGCGCCGGCAGGACAGGACTGCTGGCACGCGGTCTGGAGTTCGGCATCGTTGATCTTGCGATCTTCGCGCTCGGCGTCGATGCGGCGCTCGTTGATGCGCTGCACGCAGTAAGTGCATTTTTCCATGACACCGCGGCTGCGCACGCTGACATCGGGATTGCGCATCATCTTGTATTGCGGCGTGTCCCAGTCCTGGAAGAGCAGGAAGTTGAAGCGACGCACCTTATAAGGACAGTTGTTCGAGCAATAGCGCGTGCCTACACAGCGGTTGTAGACCATGTCGTTCAGGCCTTCAGTGGTGTGGTTGGTGGCGCCGACGGGGCAGACTACTTCGCAGGGGGCGTTCTCGCACTGCATGCAGGGCACGGGCTGGAAGAAGGCGCGGGGATTATCGCGGTCACCCTGGTAGTAGGCGTCGACTCGTATCCAGTGCATGTGGCGACCCAACTGTGTCTGCTCTTTGCCGACCACGGCGATGTTGTTCTCCGACTGGCAGGCCAGCATGCAGTTGTTGCAACCCACGCAGGAGTTGAGATCGATCGTCATGCCCCAGGCGTAATCTTCTTCTTTGTAGGGATAGGGCTTGTAGAGCGAGAGCTCGTACGGCGTTTGTTCTTCTTTTGCGAAGTTCGGTTCTTTGCGGTATTGCTCGAGCGTGGTTTCGCGGACCAGGGGGCGATAGCCGCCGTCTGGCGTCTCCATGCTTTGCATGCCTTGGGTGGAGGCGAGCTTCGAGGTGGCTCCGGTCTTGCGGAGCTGCACGCCGGTGGCGATCCAGGGGGCATCGCTCGTGCGAAGTGCGTAGGCGTCGAAACCTTGGGCAGTGCCGACGCGGCCGGCGCGCTTGCGTCCGTAGCCGAGGAAGATAGTGACCGAATTGTCGGGATGGCCGGCTTGAATCCAAACTGGACCGCTGAGCTTCCGGCCGTTCAGCTCAAGTTCGACGACATCCTCAGTGTTGATGCCATGATCCTTTGCCATCTTGGGACCGATGAGGACGGCGTTGTCCCAGGTGAGCTTGGTCATCGGCTTGGGTAGTTCCTGCAACCAGCCGTTGTTCGAGAATTGTCCGTCGTGGATGGTGGGGTCGCGTCGGATGTTGAGCTCGATGAGGTTGGCGGCGGGGGGCGACGGAAACTCTATCGACCCCTTCACGGCGACAGATTTTGGCGCGAATCTCGTGCCTTCGATCCAGCCGTCGTGCAGCGACTTTCGCCAGAACTTTTCGAAGTCCGCACCGGTGTGCTGCTTCTGCCAGTAGGCGCGGACGAGATCGTAACCTGTGGCGTCGGATTGGCCGTTGAGCAGGGCGACAAATTCAAGCGCGCTCTTGCCGTTATAAAGGGGTGCGATCAGCGGCTGGATGATGCTAGCGGTGCCGTCATAGGCACGGGCGTCGCCCCAAGCTTCGAGCTCGTGCGTTGCGTTCACATGCCATTGGCAGAGCTCGGCGGTTTCGTTTTGATACAGGCCGTAATGGACGCGCAGGGCAACGTTACTGTTCTGAAGAGCGTCGGCGAAGTTGAGATCGGCGGGCGCGTCGTAGACCGGGTTGCCCCCGAGAATGATGAGCAGGTCAACTTTACCGGCACGCATGTCATTGACCAGATCTTTGAGCGATTCGGTTTGGTTGACTGGATTAGCGTCGACCGGGTCGGTGTAGAAAACGGTCTTGCCGACGTTCAGTTGGTTATAGGAATGCGCGATCGCATGAATAGCTGGTGGTAGATGATCACCCACAATGATCGCGCTTGCGCCTGGGTGGTTCATGAGTTCTTGGGTCATCGGGTTGCGAGCGGAACCGTCAGGCAGGCCGCCGGTAAGCCCAAGTTGGCGCACAACCTCGAGGATTTGCTCGAGCCGCATCGGCCAGCGATGATCCGCCTTAGCTCCGGTCGTGGTCGGAGTCGACTCCACCATGTACAGGCGGTTCATGGGTGCATCGGGATTTCGGCGACTGGCGAAATCGCGGATGTAGCGCGTGTTGCCGGGGAAACCGGCGTAGAGGAAGTCGGCGTCGAGCGACACGATGACGTCGGCTTTCGAGAGATCGTAGCGCGTCTCGACGGGCTGTCCGAAGGCTAGCTTCGCGCCTTCGAGAACGTTGTCGCGATTCACCGGCTCGTAGACGTGCCACTTGGCCTGCGGATAACCCTTCAGGAAATTGCGCAGCTGATCGGCGAGTGTGGGCGAAGAAATCGTTGGCGTCAGAATGCGAATGCCCGCGCCTTGCAACGCTTTTTGCGCGCTCAGCGGGCCGCGCACGGCGCCGAGAAAGGCCTGCCACGAACGCAGGTCACCAAGCGATAACATGCTTTGCGAGCGATCGGGATCATAGAGGCCGAGAATCGACGCCTGCGCAAAGATGTCAGTGCCGCCTTGCGAGGCGGGATGCAGGTCGTTGCCTTCGATTTTTGTCGGACGGCCGAGATGGCTTTCGACCAGCAGAGGGTTGGCGTATCCGCCGAGCGTGCTCGCGGTGGCATAGTACATCGGGCGGCCCGGAACCAGATTTTCGGGCTGGCGAACATAGGGGACGATGGGTTCGGACGGCAGGCGCACGCATCCGGTCATGCCGGCCAGGCCGAGCGAGGCGCCCATCACTTTCAGGAAACCGCGGCGCGAGACGGAGTCGACCCATTCAGAGGCGCCTTTGGGGAATTCGCGGTGGAGAGCG
>CAZILJ010000419.1:0-4927 GCA_964539915.1 uncultured Acidobacteriaceae bacterium
ACGAAACAAGCTTTTTGGCAACTGTCACGTATGCATTCCCTGGACCCACAATCTTGTCGACCTTTGGAATACTGTCCGTCCCATACGCCAATGCCGCAATCGCCTGCGCCCCTCCCACGCGGTAGAACTCTCGCACCCCCAGCATCGCCGCCGCCGCCAACACTTCCGTAGACGGCTTAGGCGAAACCACTCGAATGCTTTTCACTCCCGCGACCTGCGCGGGAATCGTAGTCATCAGCAACGTGGAGACTAGCGGATATCGGCCGCCCGGCACATAGCAACCCACTGAGCCGAGCGGACGAGCCACTTGTCCTAGAGAGATTCCACTGCGAGTCCGCATCCAGCTGTTGGGCTTTTGCCACTCGCAGAAACGGCGAATATTCTGCTCGGCCTGCCGGAGCGACTGGCACAACCTTGGATCCAGGGTTCGCCACGCTTCCGCCATTTCATCGTCACTCACCCGCAAAGATTGCTTCGCCGCAATTCCATCCCATCGCGCCGCATACCGCCGAAGGCCCCGGTCCCCGCCGCGCCGCACGCCCTCCACGATCCGGCGCACCTGTGGTTCTAACCGGCTCCATTGCGCCCCTCGCACGGCAAGGCGTTCGACCGCCACCGCAGCCGTGTGGCCCGAGACGATCCGCATCACAGCACCACCTTATTCAGTGGATACTCGACAATGCCTTGCGCCTTCGCCTCTTTGAGCCGGGGAATCACATCCCATGCCGAACTCTCATCGATCACCGTGTTCACCGCAAGCCAATCTTCGTCGCTGAGATGAGAGATCGTTGGCTTTTGTAGCGCGGGCAAGACCGCGAGCACTGCGGCCAGATTTTCCTTACGAACATTCAGCATCAATCCCACTCGGTCCTGCGCTTCCATCGCTCCTTGCAGCATGAGCGCAAGATTGTCGATTTTCCGTCGTTTCTCGCGATGTGCGTACGAAGATTTGTTCGCGATCAATTGCGTATTCGATTCAAGAACGGTCTCCAGAATGCGAAGCCGGTTCGCTTTGAGCGAACTCCCAGTTTCGGTCACTTCGACAATGGCGTCCGCCAGCATCGGTGGCTTCACCTCGGTGGCTCCCCACGAAAATTCCACCTTTACCTCGACGCCTTTCTTACAAAAATAGTCACGCGTCACTTTCACCAGTTCGGTAGCAACGATTTTTCCCGAAAGCTCCTCCGCCCGTCGAACCGGCGAGTCGTCCGGAACCGCAAGCACCCATCGCACTTTCCCGCGGCTGCGCTTCGCGTAAATCAAGTCGCTCACCGTAACCACTTCCAGTCCGCTCTCCACTACCCAATCAAACCCGGTCAGGCCCGCGTCAATGGCGCCGTGCTCGACGTAACGGGCCATTTCTTGCGCCCGAATCAACATGCAGTCGATCTCCGGATCGGCGGTGCTCGCGAAATACGAGCGTCCATTGGTATGCGCCGGAAGCCCCGCTCGCGCGAACAGGTGTAACGTCGCCTCCTGCAAACTGCCCTTGGGGATGCCGATTCGGAGCTTCATCGCGCCTCCTTCGCAAGAGGAATACCCGACATCGCAAGGCTCGACGTCGGCTTCGGTTCCGGTAGCGCAACCGCCTCCGTGAAACAGGACCGCGTCCCTCGATGGCACACCACCCCCGCTCCCTCCACTTCAACACGCACCAGCAATGTGTCGCGGTCACAATCCGTGATCGCGGAAACGACTCTCAGACGGTTTCCCGAACTTTCGCCCTTCATCCACAGTTGCTGGCGTGTCCGGCTATAGAAGGTCACATATCCGCCCTCGAGCGTGCGGTCCAGGGCTTCACGATTCATAAACCCCACCATCAATACTTCGCCGTTTCTGCAGTCCTGCACCACGGCAGGCAGCAGACCGCCCAATTTGTCGAAATCAAATTCTGCATTCATTTCCGTTTCCTCTCTCCGAAAACAAAAAGCCCGCTGAGCGTTTGTCGCGCCAGCGGGCCGGAACTCCTGATAATTGCTGTTAGCTCAAGTCTGCAGTCTCAGGCCTACATCGCCGCCGCGCTGGGCGCGTGATGGTGATGGCGATGATGGAAATGAGACAACATTCTGTCAGTCAGCATAGGGTAGCGATCTTTTCCGGTCAATCAGTTTAATCAATTAGCCGTTGCGATTTTTTGGATACGCCCGATTCGAATTTTTAATGCTCCGGGGGACGCCGTTCCAAGTCCTGATACGATTCGGATTCACGATCGGCACTATCTTCAGGTTCATGGAGCAATCATGAAGCTCTCATTCCCTCTACTCCGACTTCGGATTCAAACTGCGATTCTGCTCACCAGTCTCTTCACCTCGGTTCTTTCCTATTCGCAAACCCAAGTCCCGAATCGCCCTCCTTCGTATGGTCCTTTCAATGCAATTTTCCTGCCCGATGGCGAAGGATTGAAGAAGCCTCTTGTCAAAACCGACTCTGTCCTTCGGCCGGATTCCCCTTGGTCGCTCTACGGTTGGGTGAAGCCCGCCGAAACGCTCAAGAACCCGAGCTTGGTCGCAGGCTTTGGAGATCCGGAAGAAGAATTTTCGAGATATCTCGCGCTCGACGGCGAGCACGTCATGTTGTGGATGGGCAAGGACAACATTCTGTCCGCGCCCGCCGCACTCGCCCCGGGAAGATGGCACCTGCTGGCAGCCACCTTTAATGGCGACGAATTTCGTATTTACAGCGATGGCGCCGAGGTCGCCAGCGGAAAACTGGACCGGGGAAGCGTGACTCCAGTCCTCGAGATGGCCCCTCCTTCTTTGCCCTCCGCCGACTGGCGCCACTTCGGAGGATCCATCGCTTCTCTGACTCTGGTACACAGGGCTTTGAGCAGCGATGAACTGAAACAGATCTGTCAAAAATCCGAAGATTTTTCAATCATCCTCTTCGAAGAAGGCTCAAAACCGTGGCCCGTGCAGACCCGCGGACAAGCCGGATATCGGGCACCACAGGATCCCGCCACCATGCCCCGCAGCAACGCGCCATTTTCGCGTCCGGTTGCAAAACTTTTGCAGACCCGGGAAGTTCTCCAGGCCAATGGCGAAGGTCAATGGACACTGGCCGCAGGCTGGACCATGATTCCCGCGCCGAAACTAAACGCCGACGGCCAAGCAATCTCGCAGCCCAGCTTCAACACGCGAGACTGGATGTCGGCCACTGTTCCCGGAACCGTGCTCACCACGATGATTGATCGCGGCATCTATCCCGACCCCGATTACGGTCTGAACAATCTCGCCATCCCCGAAACCCTGAACAAACAGGATTACTGGTATCGCGTCGAATTTCACGCACCGAAGTCTGCGTCTGGACGCCACCTCACCCTCACCTTCGATGGTATCAACTATCAGGCCCGCGTGTGGATGAACGGCAAGTCCCTCGGCTCGATCAAGGGAGCATTCATCCGCGGCGCGTTTGACGTCACCGATGTGGTGAAGCCTGGACGACAAAATGTTGTGGCCGTGAGGATCTCGCCCCCTCCTCACCCAGGAATCCCGCACGAACAATCCGTCAAAGGCGGGCCCGGCGAGAACGGCGGGATCATGTGTCTCGATGGCCCCACCTTCGTTGCAACAGAAGGTTGGGATTGGATTCCCGCGGTCCGCGATCGCGACACCGGCATCTGGCAACCGGTCACACTCGCCGCAACCAGCGCGGTGAAAATTGGAGATCCGCAGGTAGTGACTTCGCTTCCCTTGCCCGACACCTCGCGTGCCGATGTCGAAGTCACAGTACCGCTCGAGAACACTTCTATTGCCCCCGTATCTGGAATCCTAAAAGCGTCTTTCGGCGATGTTGTCGTAACCAAACAACTCAGGTTAACTGCCGGCAAGAATTCGGTGACCTTGGCCCCGTCGGAATTCTCTCAACTGACGGTGCAGCATCCACGCCTGTGGTGGCCGAACGGCTATGGCAAGCCCGACCTGTACACCCTCCACTTGACCTTCTCGCGGCAGAACGCAGAATCCGACACGAAGACGTTGCGTTTCGGAATCCGCGAGATCACCTACGAGTTGAGCCTGCTCGACAGCAGGGGCCACCTCCGGCGTCTGGAATTTTCGCCCACCATCGCACGGCTGAAACCCGAACCGGTTGTCGACATCCGCCACGAGGGTATGCGAGAAATTCCAGCGACCGACCCATATCCAGCAAGCTTTCCGCCAGAGTGGAAAGAAGGATGGAAATCCTGGGTCGCCTCACTAGCACCAGGTGGCGAGCAGTCACCCGCCATAAAAATGCTCGATGACACAAAGGCGTCCCCGTATCTCGTCATCAGAGTCAACGGAGTGCGCATTGCGGCTCGCGGCGGGAACTGGGGCATGGACGACTCTCGCAAGCGTGTTTCCCGAGAACATCTCGAGCCTTTTTTCCGTCTGCACCGCGACGCCAACCTGAACATCATCCGGAACTGGGTGGGCCAGAGTACTGAGCAAACCTTCTACGATCTCGCCGATGAATACGGACTCATGGTATGGAACGATTTTTGGGAATCCACCCAGAACTACAACGTCGAAGCCGAAGACCCTGCGCTGTTTCTCGACAATGCCCGCGATACCATCCTGCGCTTTCGCAATCATCCCTCGATCGTCGTGTGGTGTGGCCGAAACGAAGGTGTGCCCCAGCCCGTACTCAACGAAGGCCTCATCGAACTGATCCATTCCTTGGACGGAACCCGCTACTATTTCCCCAGTTCAAACCAGGTCAATCTCCAGAACAGCGGTCCTTATAAATACATGGACCCGTCGCTTTATTACACGGCTCTGAATCACGGCTTCTCGGTAGAAACAGGAACGCCCTCGTTTTCGACTCTCGAATCTTTCCGCGCGTGGATCCCGAAAGAAGATCAGTGGCCGATCAACGATGACTGGGCTTATCACGACTGGCATCAAAGCGGAAACGGCGACATGGCCCCGTTCATGGCGCAAATGCAAGC
>CAZILJ010000420.1:0-8114 GCA_964539915.1 uncultured Acidobacteriaceae bacterium
AGACCGTTCGAATGAGCAGCGATCACATCGAAGAGATAAGGCTCGATCAGGAAATGTCCGCGCGGTAACGTCGCCGCTGAGGGTGCCAGCATCGGGCCGGTCCACCAGGCATCCTCAACGGGCTGGTGGATTACCGGAAGAGGTGGCGGGTCCTGCTGTGCCTCCACGCTGACAGTCCCGATGAATACCCCCCCGACGGCGAGTACCCCAATCGCGACGGTTGCCCGGATGCCGCGAGTTTGATTTCTTGAAGTCCGACGAACCTCATGCATCCTTGCCGCCGATGAGTCGCTCATGATAGCGCTGCACATACTCGGGAACAGGGACACCTTCAATTAATCTGTCGTCTGGCATAGGAGGCCGAGATGCCATCTCCAGCGGTATTACCCCGGCCCAGACCGGCAAGCCATAGTCGTTCTCGTCGTCTAGCGGCGGCCCACTTCGTACTTTCGATGATGCTTCATCGATCGAAAACTCAACTACGGTTGTAGCTTTCAACTCTTTCTCGCTGGGTTTGCGAACTTCTTTCCATCTGCCGGCGATGAGATGTTCGGAGATCACGCGCAACGACTTGATCTTTTGCTCTGCATCTGCGAGCTTCCGCGCCGTTCCAAAAGCTACGACAGAGCGATAGTTCATAGAATGATGGAAAGCAGAGCGCGCCAGAACCAAGCCATCGGCGAGCGTCACCGTTAGACAAGCAGGAATGCCAGTTTCAAGTTCACGGAGCATGCGACTCGCGGATGAACCGTGCAAATAGAGTTTCTTGCCGTCCCGCCCATAGAGCGTTGGAATGACGAACGGCTGGCCATCCAGACAAAATCCGACGAGAGCGAGAAATCCTGCGTCGAGAATTTGGTTCATCGTGTTCCAGTCGTGCGAGCCTCGATCAGGGAGGCGACGGAGTTCAGTGCGCTTTGTCAGTTTCATCTGGTATTCGAGTCTGATCCGTAATCCAATTGACTTCCCACGTCTTGCCGCCATCATCCGAGAATGACTGTTCAAAGTGCGGCGAATTCGTGGTCAGGTTGGTCCAATCGAATCGAATAAGGATTGTTTTGCCGTTAATCGTATCTTGAGCGAAAAACTCACCCTGTCCATTCTTGAATTCGCCGACCTGGGGTGGGTCAAGGATGCCAATCTTGCTGTTGGCCCAATAGAGGCGCCATTGGTGGGATTGAGGATTGTACACACGGAGGGTCAGACCCTCGATGTGGCCCGTGGAGCCATCGGCCTCGAACGTATCCAGTTGCGCGCCGCCATCCCACACCTTGTAGCAGACGCCCGTTCCGTTGAGTTCGATCCAGGTAGTAGAGCCCGTTAGCGGATGCAGGCGGCGCTTCAGATGATATTTCCATGAGCCTATCAGGGGATCAAAATCGTGTTGTCCATCCCGCTCCGCCGTAGGTTGACTGGTGGTTCTGGATGCTCCTGAATCGTCCTGTGCAAGAGTTCCAAGTGGCTGCAAAAGTACAGCCAAGCTGCCCAGGGCGAGATAAGTCCGAATACGTTTGATTTTCATTACGCCTCCATTCATTCGTCCGTCTGTTTTCGAAATCGCTGGCTGCGCTACCGGGGCCGGCAGAGTTCAATGCACTTTGTCCGATTCATCGGTCACACGTGTGTCGGTTGCGATCCAGTTCAGTTCCCGAGTCTTGCCTCCATCATCCGAAAAAGATTGCTCAAACCGCCACGAATTCGAAGTGATGTCCGATGTGAAAAATCGAACTAAGATGGCACGTCCATTGAGCGTTTCCTGGTCGAAAAACTCGCCGCCCATTCTTGATCTCGCCCACCGTCGGTTGGCTCAAAGTGCCACCACCGAGGCCGGCGAAATTGAGGTTCCACTGCTGGGATTGTGGATTGTACAAACGCAGGCTCAGACCTTCGAAATGACGCGCAGGCCCATCGGCTTTAAGCTCGACCAGATTGGCGCGACCATCCCAAATCTTTCGGACGATCGTGGTGCCCTCGCATTCGACCCAGGTATTGGAACCGGTTAGCGGATGCAAGAGCCGCGATAAATGTGTTTTCCACTCGCCAATCTCGAAGTCGAAATCGTGCCGACCGTCGCGCGCCGTGGAAGTGGGTTTTTCTGCCAGTCTCTGGAGAGGCTGCAAAGTCCCGACTACGCTGCCCGCGAGAAGGCAGGTACGAAGGCGTTTGAGTGCGTTCACAGAGGAAAATTAACTCGCATAGTGGTCTCGTACAATATCCACTTTGCCGTGCTACGATATAACCACTTTTGGGAGTGTAAATGAAGCGCGTTCCTGCCGCATTTCTTCCACCAATCTCGATCGACTACCGCGCGAAGACTCCGCTGTATCGCCAGTTATATGACTGGTTCCGGCGGACCATCACCGAAGGTCAAATGCGGCCCGGGCAACGAGTACCCTCAACTAGGAGCTTGGCCGTCGAGCTGAAGATTTCACGCATCCCGGTCTTGAACGCATACGAGCAATTGCTTGCCGAAGGTTACCTGGAGACCTTCCTGGGAGCTGGTACGTGCGTGGCGGCCTCCATCCCCGATGACACCTTGAGGCCGGCGACGGGAAAAGCGCGGAAGGGGCCACAGGAAAGAGTTCAGGGAATGGGTCCTCGGCGAATGTCGCTTCGGGGAGAGGCACTGACACAAGTTCCGACGCAATCTTGGCTAAACATCGTGGGCGCATTCCGTGTAAGTTTGCCCGCACTCGACCATTTCCCGATCGGCGTCTGGTCGAAACTGGTGGCGCGATATTCTCGCAGGCCCCAAAAGGGCATCATGGGCTACGGCGACGCAATGGGGTATCTGCCACTTCGCCAAGCAATCGCTGAATACCTTGGGGCATTTCGTGCGGTGCGATGCGAGGCATCTCAGATTATGGTGACAACTGGCTCACAGCAGGGTTTGCACCTTGCTGCACAGGTTTTATTGGATCCGAAAGATCGGGTGTGGATCGAAGAGCCGGGCTATCCCAGTGCGCGTCAAGCTTTCATCGCCGCCGGGGCAGAGCTGATTCCAGTTCCAGTGGATCACGATGGCATGAACATCGCGGAGAGCATCCGTCAGGGTCAGAATGCGCGGGTTGTTTATATCACCCCGTCCCACCAATATCCTCTGGGCATGACAATGAGTGCGACGCGCCGTATGCTTCTCCTCAATTGGGCGGCGCGCACCGGTGCCTGGATCATCGAAGACGATTACGACAGCGAATATCGTTTCGGAAGCCGGCCCATCGCTTCTCTGCAAGGCTTGGACACGGATACAAGGGTGATTTATGTCGGGACCTTCAGTAAAGTCATGTTTCCGGCGCTCCGTGTAGGCTACGTGGTTGTTCCCAAGGATCTGCTGCCAGCATTCTCGGCAGCCCGAGATGCCGCAGACGTCTTCTCGGCAACTCTTTATCAATCGGTCCTGACAGACTTCATCCGCGAAGGGCACTTTGCACGGCACATCCGTCGGATGCGAATGTTGTATACGGAACGGCGAACCGCACTGGTCAAGGCAATCCGCGTCGAAATGGGAGATACGTTCGAGGTGATAGGCGCCGAGGCGGGGATGCATTTGACGGCACTTCTGCCTCCCGGCACGGATGATGTGGCCGTCTCGAAGGAAGCCGCCCGGCGGCGCGTTTCTGCAACGCCCTTGTCTGCTTGCTATTTGAAACCACCGAAAAGAGCTGGACTGATTCTTGGGTATGGCGGCGCCAACCCACATCAGCTTCACGATGGAGTGCGCAAACTCCGGATGTGCATGCCGGCCCATCCGAACCGTAGCGCGTCGCACCGGTAGACGCGCAGCCTGACCTGAGTGAAAGAAGTCGGTAGCGATCGGAATATTCCTGCCGCTACCGCGCACCATTCCTTCAGCGTCCGACCTGATCTTCCATAGCAGGTTCAAGGTTGCTTCGGATGATCCCCATCTCGATATAGATGGGCCGCATGACGTTCCTGACCGCTTTCAGCTGGGTTGAAAACCACCCCGCTCCCGCAACGCAAAATGCTCCCGTAATCATGACTGCGTGCGGTGCTCCCAGCCGGTGCGCCAGCGCGCCTGCGAGAAGACTGCCGAAGGGTGCCATGCCCACAAACGCCATCGTGTAGTAGCTCATCACTCGGCCGCGCATGTCTTCCGGCACGAGTGTCTGAATGACGGTATTGCTCGCCGCCATTCCCTGCATCATGCCGAAGCCTACGATCAGCATGAGCAACAACGATAGCGGGAGAGATCGTGACAAACCAAAACCGATCAATCCGAAGCCAAACAACGCGGCTGAGAGCTGAATCATGGTGGTCAGTCCGCGAACCGTTTTACGCAACGCGAGAGACACCGCCGAAATCAATGCACCCACGCCAGAGGCTCCCAGCAGGAATCCCAGAGTATGCGGCCCTCCCTGCAGAACTTGGGCTGCAAAGATCGGCATCAACACCATGAACGGCATTCCCATAAGGCTGATTAAAGCGAAGAGCAGCAGAATAGTTCGTACGGGTGGAAAGCTGCGCACATAAGTCCAGCCTTCCTTCAGTTGCTGCAGCATCGAAGAACGAGAAGGCTTCGCCGCCGCTACGTTTACGCGCATCATCAGCAATGACGCGATCACAGCGAGATAGCTGACTCCGTCGGTCAAGAAACAATACCCTTCTCCTACGACCCCGATCACCATTCCCGCAAGAGCGGGGCCGATGAGCCGCGCCATATTGACCATGGAAGAATTGAGTGCGATCGCGTTGCCCAAATCCTGTTTCTCCTCGATCATCTGAACCAGGAAGGCCTGTCGCCCGGGCATGTCAAAAGCGTTAATCAATCCCTGCAGCACGCTTAGCCACAGGACTTCATGGATGTTGATGACTTTGGTCAGGGTGAGCACAGCGAGGGCGAGCGATTGCAAGGCGGCCAAGGCCTGCGTCCAGACCAGCATCTTCCGCCGATCCAGCCGATCGACCAGCACCCCGGCAAACGGTGCCAGCAGGAAAGTGGGAATCTGTCCTGCAAAACTTACCAGTCCCAAAAGCAGCGCCGAACCCGTAAGGCGATAAATGAGCCAACTGGTGGCGACGCGAGTCATCCAGGTGCCAATCAGCGAAATGCTCTGACCGGCAAAGAACAGTCTGAAATTACGGTGCCGCAAGGCCCGCCACGCGTGGGAATAACGCCGAAACGGACGCGTTCCGTCGGCGCTTGATTCAGGTGAATCGGATTCCTTCACCCAACCATTCTTGCAAAGGTGCGATCAATTTTGCGAAAAAGCATCGACGAAATACCACCGCGACAAACAAATTACAGGTCAGGCGGTTTGAGGTGCGCTCTTCGATCTTTTGCTATTCTTCCTGCTTCTCGTCCGCCCGCGGCGATGCGGCTTCATTCATCTTCCGTTATTACTTGGGTTTAGCGCTGAAAGCCAAAACCGTGATTTCGATCACCAAGAACGGTGATGTGGGCCATTTGCCCGGAATCTTGCTTCGGGGATGATGTTCTTGGATAAGGGGGAGAGGTGACCGCCGAGGCCACAGCCCCTAGCGCAGAGATTCCAAGATGGCCGAGGCTGGTACGGCAGGGAGGTTTCCCGATGAGCACAGTCGAAATTCAGGAACCAGAAGTCAAGCCAGCGAAGCCGGCAAATCCGGCAAGCCGCCAAATGGCAGCGATTCTGCCATCTTCAGACATTATCTGGGGGCCAGCACTGCCTCCCAAGACCATGTTTTCGGACAGTTTGTTGGAATTTGGAGTCCAGCGCAAGCGCAAGTTCTTTGCGACGACCACCTCACTCATGGTGAACGGTCTGGCGATTGTCGCGATGCTGATCATACCCTTGGCCTTTCCGGAGGCTTTGCCGAAGGCGCAACTACTC
This sequence comes from uncultured Acidobacteriaceae bacterium, assembly GCA_964539915.1. Lineage (GTDB taxonomy): Bacteria > Acidobacteriota > Terriglobia > Terriglobales > Acidobacteriaceae > Sulfotelmatobacter. The sequence continues at coordinate 5,832 of CAZILJ010000420.1, forward strand.
ACGTTTCTGGTTGCGCCGCCGCCTCCTCCACCACCGCCACCGCCGGCCGCGGCCGAGGTTCAGCATGTGGTCCGCCAGATCCAGACCGATATGCTCAACAATGGTGCGTTGCGCACTCCCACGAAGATTCCACAGAAAATTCAGATGATTAAAGAAGAAGAAGCACCAGCGCCGATGCCGGCCAGCGGAGGCGTGGTGGGAGGTGTACCCGGTGGCATCCCGGGAGGACAAATGGGAGGCGTGATTGGCAGTGTTATTAGCGCCACATCGAGCCTTGCAGCTGTCCCGAAGTTTGTTCCGGCAACGCCACAACGCGTCCGCATCTCTGCGGGCGTGACGAAGGGACTGCTAATTCAGCGCATAGAGCCCCCCTATCCTACGCTCGCAAGAGCGGCACGAGTTCAGGGGGACGTCGTGCTGAGCGCCGTCATTGACAGCAACGGCCACATCACGAACCTGCTGTTGGTCAGCGGTCATCCGATGCTCGTGCCGGCCGCCATCGCCGCGGTCAAACAATGGCGCTACAAGCCGTATCTTTTGAATGGGCAACCGGTAGAGGTCGAGACCACCATCACGGTGATCTTCACTCTCTCCTCTTGAAGTGGGCATGGCGCCGCTCGGGAGCGCCGGGAGTCTAAAAATGGCTGCAGAATATACCTATCGTGTTTCGGCCTGGTGGACTTCAGGCCGCACCGGACTAGCCAAATGCGAGTCCTCCCCCAATACCATTCACTTTTCCGAGGCGGCCGAGTTGGGAGGGCTGCAGGGCCGCTGGACTCCGGAGCAACTGCTGCTCTGCGCCTTGGCAGGGTGCTTCACCACCACCTTTCATGAGGTGGCCCGTGTCGCCAAGTTCGAGTACACAGACTTGGAAGTCGAGATCGAAGGCAGCGTTCACCGCAAGCGGAATACTGGGTGCAATTTCAGCGAAATCCTGATTCGGCCCAGGCTGACCGTAAACTCCGAGCAACAATGCGAGGCAGGACTGAACCTCCTGCGCAAGGCGAAGGCAGTTTGCATGATTTCGCGCGCCATCACCCTCCCGCAGACGCTGGAACCTACGGTCGAAACCGGCAAAGTACCGGTTGAGGGCTGGAGCAATCAGGACGCGGTCGTCAAACTTGGGGTGTGACGCTGTCGCCTTAACGGGCGAAGGGGGTACGTATGATGTTTTCTTACCGGCTGGTGCGTCTGATTGAATCGCAGGCCGATGTCCTCGCCGCCGGACTTGAGGAAAAAGTTCAGGCGAACCCCCAGGTTTCGCACTTTCGCGATATATCCGCTTTAGAATTGAAAGAGCGGGTATAGGAGATATACCGACACTTGGGCGAGGGGCTGCTAGGAAAGAACGAGCTGGATATCGAGCACCGCTACCGTGAAATCGGGTTGCGCCGGGCTCAGCAGAAAGTGCCGCTGAGTGAACTCGTCCAGGCCATTGTGCTTACCAAGGAAAATCTTTGGGAATTCCTGAAGAGCGAAGCGGTGATGGACCGCGCGATTGAAATGATGGGCGAACTGGCATTCCTGCAAATGCTCGAGATGTTTTTCGACCGGGCGATCTACTTTGCCGCTGTGGGGTACGAAGAAGCAGTTGCGCGCTCTCCGCGCCCGGAAGGCGCGTTGCAGGCAAGCTAAAGGGGCGGACAAAGATGTCGATGTCGTGGGAAATGGATTACAAGAAGCGGCTCAAGACTGCCGATGACGCGCTGCGATGCGTGCAGTCGGGAATGCGGGTTTACATCCAGCCCGGCTGTGCCGAACCGGAAACGCTCGTGGAAGCGCTCATGCGGCGCGGGCCGGATGTTTCCGACGTGGAGATCGTTCACATGATGACCATGGGATGCGCTCCCTACGTGGCTCCCGCAATGGCCGGCCACTTCCGGCACAATGCGATGTTCATTGGAGCGAATGTGCGCGCTGCCGTGAACGATGGGCGCGCCGATTACACGCCAATTTATCTCAGCGAGATTGAAGGACTCTTCGAGAGCGGGGAAATGCCGATTGATGTGGCCCTGATCGAGGTTTCGCCGCCGGACTCCCACGGATTCTGCAGTTTCGGGGTAGGCGTCGATACGACGCTCACTGCCGCGAAATGCGCGCGCTACGTCGTGGCGCAGGTCAACGATCATATGCCACGCACTTACGGCGACAGCTTTATTCACGTGAACGACATCGATGCTGTGGTTGAGTCGTCGCGGCCCTTGTGCGCGCTTCCCAAGGTCGAGGTGACCGACCTGCAAATCGCCATCGCGCGCAACGTGGCCGGTCTGATCGAGGACGGTG
>CAZILJ010000421.1:0-9346 GCA_964539915.1 uncultured Acidobacteriaceae bacterium
CGGCGAGACCGCATATTCGTCTTGCACGACTCCGATGTGGCGAAACCCGTCTCGATGAGGGCCTTCACGATTTCGTGATGCGAGACAGGACGATGGGTTTCAGTTGCGGTGGTGCGGGCACCAGCGCCAGTTCTCCCCTTGCGATCGGAGCGACGCCGTAGGCTCCAAAAAACGGTCGTGGCAAGAGTTTCTTCCGCTTGGACCCGGAAGCGGACGGCATGAAAACTATTTAGAGGCCAGCCTCAAGTTTCCCGGCATCGACAAGGAAGAGAAGTTGCTCGAAGTTGTGCATTGCATCGCGATAGAGGTAGGGCTGCATATGACGGATGCCTGCAAGTGGCGGAAGTGTGGCAGAGAACAAGATGGGAAGTCAACCAAGGTGCAAGACCCGACAAGACCCGACTGTAGTTGTCATCCTCCAAACATCCTCACCTGCTCCCCCAACGCTCAAAAACCGCCTGGAAATCTCCCTCGTTAACCGGTTTGCCTGTTACTCGCACATATTGCCAGCGTGAAGGATGGTCTACATCTGGGCTGTACCAAGATGAGGCCCGGCAATGCGGAAGTTGTCCAGACGGCGTTCGGGGAAGTCGCGCTAACTTCCACCGAGTCGACGCCCACCAGACAGCGAGTGCGGCCGGGGGCCTCGATGATCGTTACCCCGACACCCGTCTGCTGGTGGATGCCATTCGAGCCCAAACTCCGCCCGAACTGCAGTATCTCGTCGACGATGGCTTCAACCGCATTGTTCTTTACGACAACACTGCGGTCTCAGCCACTTCCGAGAAAACTCCCAACGGCAAATACAAGGTGACGCTCGAGGTGCAGGCTCGCAAGGTGCAGGCTGATGGCAACGGCGCTGAAACTCCGCTGCCGCTCGCCGACTACATCGAGATTGGAGTCTTCAGCGGAAAGAAAGATGAGGAGAAGCCGCTCTATCTTAAGAAGGAAAAACTCACCGAAGAACGCAAAACCTTCGAGATCATCGTGGACCATGCACCCACTTTGGCGGGCATTGACCCCTACAACAAGCTGATTGACCGAAACGCCGATGACAACATGATCGATATCACCAGGCGTTGACCGTCGACTCGCTTAGCTGAGAAGGGTGGTAGCCCCGGGGATGTTCAATCGTCATCGCTCCGCTCACGGTCCAGAAACGGCGTAATGGAAAGTCTGAGGGCGGTTTTCGGCGAACTGGAAAACTTGTAAAAACAGGCGAACGCCACTGCATTTCCGCAGTGGCATTCATGGTTGGGGGGGCGGATTTGAACCGCCGACCTTTGGGTTATGCGATCTGACTCACCTTTCGGTGAGAGTCGGACTGTACCTTCACCCTTCACCCTTCGCCCGCTTGCGGTGCTTGCCAGCTTGCCATCCAGTCTCTACGCCTTCCCCGAATGTCCGGGCTTGCGGGAGCAGCCACCGACCGTTTACTTCTTATAGCGAAACAGAGCTTTGAATCCGTAGTCCATGTGCTGTTGGATGTGGCAGTGAAACAGGGCCAGCCCGGGCTGATCCGCGGTGAAATCCACAATGGCTCGGCCGTAGTAGGGAACCACGACCGTATCCTTCAGGATGCCAGCCGTCTTCTTGCCGTTGATCTCCGCCAACTCCCACAAGTGCCGGTGAAGATGCATGGGATGCGCGTCATCGGTGCGATTGCGCATGACCAAGCGGTACCGCGTTCCACGTTCCAGCACGAATTCACCTTCGTGCGGATAAGGTTTGCCATTAACCAGCCATAAGTTGAACTTTCCCGCGCCGCCGGGAACCTTTTCGAAAATAAGCTCGATGATCTGCTGCGGAGCCGGCGAACCAGAGTTGGCGGTTCCGAAAATCGTATAGTCCCAAGGAGCCTTCACCGGGTTGACCCATTGCGGCTGCTGATGCTGGCCCGCGTATTCCACAATCGCTCCAAGGCCGGACTCGCGAACGATCTTCTCCGCCGCGCCCAGGATCCAGATGCCGGGATGGTTCATCTCGATGACCACATCGACGCGCTCCCCCGCTCCGATAAACACCGAATCGAGTGACTGCGGCGATGGCACCGGGTTTCCGTCCAGCGCGATCACCTTCATCTTATGACCGGCAAGAGCGATGCGCCGATTCTCAATGGCGCTCGCGTTCAGAAAATGAATCAGTAAGCGCTGGCCTTCACGGACGCGGATGGGCTCGCCCGCTCCAAGCGCCTTATCGTTGATCGAATACGTCATGGAACCAACCTCGAGCCCGTCCGGGGCCGTATTCAAGGTCGCCGGTTTCTCGAGCAGCGGCCCACCATGCGTGTCGTCGTCCTCGTCGTCCATGGTCGCAGTAAAAAACGGCTCCCAATCCCGCAGTGCCAGGAACAGTTCCTGGTCGTATTGCCCGAGATCGTTGCCGCCATCGACGAACACAAAGCCAAACTGGCCCGTATATGCGCCCTTGTGCAAGTCATCCATGGCCATGGTGTGCGAGTGGTACCAGCGGCTTCCCGCCGGCCCAGGTGTCAGTTCGAAGCGGCGCCGTCCGTGTGCCGGTACAAACGGGGAACCTTCCTCCTCGGTGCCGTCCACTTCGGGCGGGATCAGCATCCCGTGCCAATGCACAAGCTCCGGGGTATCGGTGTCATTGATGACGTCGATGACCACCGGATTTCCTTCTCGCAGCCGCAACACCGGCCCGGGTGCGTCGCCGTTATAACCAATGGTCGATAGAATGTGGGAGCGGTCGAGTTCGACGGCGACCGGAGCGATGCGAAGCGTATAATCAGCTTTCATTTGAGGCGAGAGGAACAGGCCAGTCGGCGAAATCGTCTCTCCGCTCGTGGTTTCCCGTCGCAAGCGGGCCCACCCGGCTTGTGCCACCGCCATGCCACCGAGTTTAAGGAGCTTGCGCCTGTTCACAATCGTGCTTTCCCGCTGAGGCCGATCCTGATTGCATCGTCTCACGTGCCAAGCGGCGTGGACAAGCGCAGCCGGGAGCGAGCTAGCTGCAACCAATGTAGGATTTTCATCGTCTAATTGATTTTCGCGCGTGCTGCTCTCCGCGGAGCTTCACTATGAAGTTTTCGCACATTGTTTTGGCGACGGTGGTAGCCGCGGGCGGCGGCGCAATGCTGCGGGCCCAGCGGACGGGCGACTTCGGCTTTGGCAATGACGATTCCGTCACGAATGTAAAAGCGGAATTCTACTGGTCGCGCTTAGCTTACTCCATCAGCATGGTCAACTTCGGCGCTAACGGCAGGCGCGGTTGGCGCAGTTCCTGGTCCCGTGACTATCCCAAAGCCGACCGTCAATTTCTCATCGCCATGCACCGCTTGACCCGCATTGACGGGCGCCCCACCGAACAAGTGGTCAACCTCGATTCCGACGAGATTTTCAACTATCCCTGGATATACGCCGTCCAGGTGCAGACGTGGACATTCACCGACGCCCAAGCTAAACGCTTGCGTGAATACCTTTTGAAAGGTGGCTTTTTGATGGTGGATGATTTCCATGGCACCGAGGATTGGGAAAACTTTATGAACGGCATGCGCCAGGTGCTGCCCGACCGTCCCGTCGAGGACCTGCAGAGCGGCGACGAAATCTTCCACACTCTCTACGACATCGACGACAAAATGCAGATTCCCGGCGAACAGTATGTCTGGACAGGCCGCACCTATGAGAAGGACGGCTACCGGCCCAAATGGCGGGCTATCCGCGACGACAAAGGGCGCATTATCGTTGCCATCTGCCACAACATGCACCTGGGCGACGCCTGGGAGTGGGCGGACGACCCCAACTACCCGGAGACCTTCGCGTCCATGGCATTTCGCGTGGGGCTCGACTACATCCTCTATGGTATGACTCATTAGTCTCGCCCGAGACCGGATGGTAGGTTGTAAAGCCATCGCCGCACGCGCACTGAAGAATGAAGGGTGAATGTTTCAGTTTCTCTTCAAATACCCGACTCCGGTCTTCGCCAAAGGTCGGTTCCTCTTCCTGGCGGGGTGGCCCGCGTGGCTATTGCCCGTAATGATTGGCGCAGCCGTAACCGGTCTGGTGCTTCTGATCCGGTGGAGGCTGCGCGGCGCGCTGCCCGGATTGAGAAGTTGGCGTGGCCGGATGATTTGCGCTCTGCAATCCGCGTTCGTCTCCTTGGTTCTGTTCCTGCTCTGGCAACCGGCAATCATCGTGGCCGAACTCAGTTCCCAACAGAACATCATCGCTGTGGTTGTGGACGACTCGCGCAGCATGGCCATCGCCGACAGTGAAGGCAACAAACGCGAGGATGCGGCCGTCGCCGCTCTCGACAGTGGCGTTCTCGCAGGTCTGCAACAGCGCTTCCAGACGCGCATCTATCGGCTCGGCGCTGGCATCATTCAGATCGATGGTCTGCAGGGGATTGCGCCGGTGGAACCTGCCACGCGCATTGGCGACAGCTTGAAGCAGCTTGTTGTGGAAACGTCAGACTTGCCCGTCGGGGCAATCCTGCTGCTCAGTGATGGCGGCCAGAATACTTCCGGTTCGGGCGGCACGGGAATTGGACTGGATGTTTTGCAAGCCTTGCGAAACCGCAGCCTTACGGTGCACACCGTAGGCTTCGGCAAAGAAGAGAGCGCTCACGACGTGGAAATCGAAGACGTGAGCGTTGCGGCCAGCGCCATTGCCAATAGCCGCATCGCCACCACCGTCAGCCTGACACAGCACGGTTATGCGGGCCAGAAGGCCAAGCTCACCGTACGCGACGGAGATAAGGCCCTCGCGGAGCGCGAACTCACTTTGGCGGACGACGGGCGCATTCAGACCGAGCCGCTTTTCTTTCCAATCGGTGCCGCGGGTGCAAAAAGCCTGAGGTTTAGCATTGAACCGCTTCCCGGCGAGGAGAACCTTGCGAACAATGCCGTAACGCGCCCCATCCTTGTAAGCGATGCGAAGCGAACGATTTTGTACATCGAGGGTGAGCCGCGCTGGGAATACAAATTCATCCGCCGGGCCGAAGCGGATGATCCGACCGTGCAGCTGGTCTCCATGCTCCGTACCAGCGAGAACAAAATTTATCGTCAGGGAATCCACGATCCCGGGGAACTGGCCGACGGTTTTCCTGTCCGCCCAGAGGATCTGTTCGGCTATTCCGGGATTATCATTGGCTCCGTTGACGCAAATTTCTTCACTCCGCTGCAACAGGAACTCTTGCATGAGTATGTCGATCGCCGTGGCGGCGGCATCCTTTTTCTAGGCGGACGCTCCTCGCTGAGCGACGGCGGTTGGGGAGCGTCGAATTTGAACGATTTGCTCCCGACGTTTCTGCCGGCTGGAAATCACAACTTTCATCGCAATGCCGCAACGGTGGAGTTGACGCCCCGGGGCAAGGACTCGCCCATTACCCAGCTGCTCGACGATCCGGAGAAAAACGTTCAGCGCTGGAAGAAGTTGACCTACCTCGCCGATTACGAAGATGCCGGCTCCCCCAAACCGGGCGCAGCCGTGCTTGCCGATCTGCAGGTCGGCCGGCGCAAGCTGCCGTTACTCATCACGCAAATCTATGGCCACGGCCGCACCGCGATCCTAGCCACGGGCGGCACATGGCGCTGGCAGATGAGCGAAGCGCTTGGCGATCCCTCCCACGATCTTTTTTGGCAGCAACTTCTGCGCTGGTTGGTCGCCGAATCCCCCGGCCCCGTTGCCGCTGCCATGCCGGAGCGCCTGCTGATGGATGACGGCCAGGTCCAACTGACGGCCCAGGTGCGCGACCGCCAGTTTCAACAGGCGCCAAACGCTATCGTCACCGCTCACATCGTTGGACCTGGCGGTGCGAATGCCCTCATCGACCTCACACCCTCCGGCGACGCACCGGGACTCTTTAAAGCGCAGTGGACCGCGGAGAAACCGGGTGCCTATCTTGCCGAAGTCATCGCCGAATCTGCGGGCAGTCAACCGCAGAAACTGGGGCGCGATGTGGTTACTTTCCAGCGGCAAGATGGGGTCGCGGAGAATTTTCACTCTGGGCAGAATCGACGCCTGCTGCAACAACTCGCCGCCGAAACCGGCGGCCGTTACTGGAGCCCATCCGAGTTGAAGAATCTTCCTCGGGATATTTCATATTCTGAAGCAGGCATCTCCGTACACACCACCAAGGAACTGTGGGATATGCCGATCGTCCTGATTTTCCTGCTCGGTCTGCCGATTGCCGAGTGGCTGCTGCGTCGTAAGTGGGGCGTGATATGAGGCGCGCTTTGTTACTGGCAATGGTGTGCGCTCTCGCCCTGCCAGCATATGCCGCCACCTATTATGTCGTGGCGGCCGGGCTCGGAGGCGAGCCGGATTACGAACAGCGCTTCGCAGCTGCGGCGAAGGATCTCGATCGAATCTTTAAGGGCGCTGGTTCCAATGCCCACGTCTATACGCTCACCGGGGCGCAGGCTACGGCCGCGCAATTGATGCAAACGATGGAGGAAGTGGCGCGCCATGCCCAGGCGGACGATGACTTCGCGCTGATCCTGATTGGTCACGGCTCCTTCGACGGCGCCGAGTATAAATTCAATCTCGTCGGGCCTGATGTGACCGCGGCACAGATCGCTGCCCTGTGCGACCGCATTTCCGCCCGCCGCCAGCTTATCGTGGACACTACCAGTGCCAGCGGCGGGGCGCTGGCGGCCCTCGAGCGTCCGGGCCGCGCGGTGATCGCGGCGACCAAATCGGGTACCGAAAAAAACGCGACCGTCTTCGCGCGCTACTGGGTCGAAGCCCTTGAAGATTCCGCCGCCGATACGGACAAGACCGACTCCATCAGCGCCCTGGAGGCCTTCCTCTATGCCAACAGGAAAACTGCCGCGTTTTACGACTCGCAGAAGCGCCTGGCAACCGAGCACGCGGTTTTTAACGATACCGGCGGGGGTGATCCCGTGCGCGAGCCCGGAAACGGTCAGGGCCAACTTTTGTCCGGCTTCACCTTGTTGCGCTTGGGAACAAGCCAGCAGGCCGCCAACGATCCGGCCAAGCGCGCGCTGCTCGACAGAAAAGATGAATTGGAGCAAAAGATTGACACTTTGAAATACCAGAAAGCAGCGATGGATCCGGAGGACTACAAGAAGCAATTGACAGACGCCCTAGTGGAACTCGCCAAGGTGCAAGAGGAGTTGGACAAATGAAGCTCCCCGCTCTCCTCCCAACGTTTCTCCTAACCTGTTCCGTGCCGCTCCGGGCTGCGGTCCCCGCGGACTGCTGGGCCCTCAGCAAGCACGGACATCACTCCGAAGCACAAGCCTGCTTCGACACCTTGACCCGCAGCGGCGACGCGTACTTTCGAGCCGAAGGTTTCTGGGGCCTGAAAGAATGGGAGCAATCGAACGAGCAGTTTCGCCTCGCAACCCAGCCCTCCCACAGCAAAGCCCTCTACAAAGTGCGATGGGGGAAGTTGTTGCATGAGCGTTTCAATGATCCGGATGCCGCCGGGCTGTTTCGCGAAGCGCTGGCTGAGGATCCGTCAAACGCTCAGGCTTTTCTCGGACTTGCCATCGTGTCCGCGGCCAGCTTCGACGGTCAGGCCACGGTATATTTGACGAAGGCCCTGGAACTCGATCCGAAGCTGGCCGAAGCGCATGAGTTCATGGCCGATCTTGCCCTGACCAATGGCGATAGCGAGACCGCCGCGGCAGAGGCCGACAAGACCATCGCTCTGGAGAACGACGCCCTCGGTGCCATGGCCGTTCACGCCGCCATTGAGTTGATCGCCGATCGCCCTCCCGACCCTTGGTTCGCCAGGATCCAGAAGATCAACCCCGCCTATGGCGAGGCCTACGCCATTGTCGCGCGTCAACTGGAGTTGCACTACCGCTACGAAGACGCGGTGATCTACTACCGTAAAGCCATCGAGGCCGATCCGCGCTTCTGGGCGGCACATTCGGCCCTTGGGATCGATCTGATGCGATTGGGCAAGGAAGAAGAGCCGTTCAAGAAGCTGGAGCTGAGTTACAACAACGGCTATCGCGATGCCGCCACCGTGAACAGCTTACGGCTGCTCGACAGCTACAAAAACTTCGCCACTTTTCGCGATGCCACGACCATCCTGAAACTCAACAAGGCAGAAGCCCCGCTTCTGCTTCCCTACATACAGCCGGAACTGCATACCATTCTTGCCACCTACGAGAACAAATATCGTATGAAACTTCCCGGGCCGGTTCAGGTCGAAGTCTATCCGGACCACGAGGACTTCGCCGTGCGCACCACCGGAATGCCCGGCCTCGGCGCGCTGGGCGTGACCTTCGGCGAAGTGGTGGCCATGGATAGCCCTTCCGCCCGCAAGCCTGGCGATTTCAATTGGGGCTCCACGCTTTGGCATGAGATGAGCCACGTCTTTATTCTTACCGCCACCAATCATCGCGTGCCTCGCTGGTTCACCGAAGGCCTGGCGGTCCATGAGGAAGGGGAGCACTCGTCTGACTGGAGCGATCGCCTGACGCCGGAAGTGCTTATCGCCATTCGCGACAAGAAGCTTTTGCTCGTGGCCAACCTGGATCGCGGCTTTGTCTTTCAGGACTATCCCTCCCAAGTTTTAGTCTCCTACTTTCAGGCCGGCCGCATCTGTGATTTTATTAAGCAGAAGTGGGGCGAAGAAAAGCTGCTCGTCATGGTCCAGTCTTTTGCGAAATTGCAGACGACTCCGCAGGTGATCGAACACGATCTCGGGCTTTCCCCGGAAGAGTTCGACAGACAGTTTCTCGCCTGGATCGATGGGAAATATGGCGCCCGGGCCACGCACTTCAACGAGTGGCGGGAAAAGTCGAAAGGCCTGCTCATCGCCTTTCAACAGAAACAGTACGACACTGTGCTGGCCGAGGGACCGGCCCTGCTGGCGATGTATCCGGAATACGTGGACGAAGCAAACCTCTATGTCATGATGGCCGACGCGGATAAAGCGCGGGGCGACGCGAAGTCGGAGGCTGCCATCCTCACCGCATACGAACGCGAAGGAGGCCAGATGCCGGACGTGCTGAAGCGACTTGCCACATTGCAAGAGGCCGCGGGGCAACCCGCCCAAGCGGCGGCAACGCTCGCGCGCATCAACTACATTTACCCGGTTAAAGATGAGGATCTGCATCGCCGATTGGGCGATCTGCTGTACGCGCAGAAACAGTATGACGGCGCAATCCGGGAATACAGCGCGCGGGTGGCCTCGAACCCTGCAGATAAAGCCGGCGCGGAGTTCAACCTCGCACAAGCCTACTTTGCCGCGGGACAAAAGGACAAGGCCGAGGATAGTCTGCTGGCCGCGCTCGAAATCGCTCCTGGCTATCGTCCGGCGCAGAAGCTCTTGCTTGAGTTGAAACAATCGACAGCAAAATCGAACTGAAGGAACCGAATCGATGGCTTCTTTTGCCGGA
>CAZILJ010000422.1:0-6329 GCA_964539915.1 uncultured Acidobacteriaceae bacterium
GCGTATCGCGCAACCTAAAATGTAACCCTGAGGGTATCGTCGCGCAATTTTAAGATGTAACCCGCCATGAAGACGGGTTACCGAATGAAAACGACCTCTCGAAGGGATTATCTGCAAAGGATCTATCAACGTTATCGTGACGCCCGCAATAGTGAGAAGGGGCGGATTTTGGATGAGTTCTGCGCGAATTGCGGCTACCACCGCAAGTATGCCATCCGCCTGCTCAATGGCGCGCCGCCAGAAAACAAGCCTGTAAGGCGGCCACGTCGTGGGCGCAGAGTCAGCTACGGGGCGCAGGTGATCTCGATTCTGGAGGCGGTCTGGGAGGCGGCAGATTATCCCTGGTCGCTACGCTTGAAAGCGCTATTGCCACAGTGGATGCCGTGGATTCGGCGGCATTTTCGGCTGACGGCGAAAATCGAAGAACAACTGCTTCGGATCAGCCCACGGGCAATCGACTACCGCTTGCGGTCGCGCAAGCGCGTCCTGCGGAAGCGGATCTATGGCAGCACGAAGCCTGGGACTTTGCTGAAACAACAGATTCCGGTGAAGACCGATCGCTGGGACGTTCAGGTACCCGGATTCACAGAAATTGATTTGGTGTCGCATTCGGGGGCATCGGCGGGCGGCGATTGCTGCCATTCCTTGAACCTCACCGACATCTACAGCACCTGGGTGGAAACCCGCGCGGTGCTGGGCAAGGGGCAAGAGGGGGTGCGCCAGGCGCTGGAGGAAATCGGCCAAGCCTTGCCCTTTCCCCTGCGCGGGATCGATTCCGACAACGGCTCAGAATTTATCAATGCCCACTTGTACGGCTATTGTCGCTCGCGCGCCATTCAGTTCACCCGCGGGCGACCCTACAAAAAGGACGACAATGCTCACATCGAGCAGAAGAACTGGACCCACGTGCGCCGACTGCTGGGCTATGCGCGCTATGACTCGCGGCGGGCTCTGCAGGCCATCAATGATCTCTATACCCACGAGCTACCCCTGTTCCGCAATCTGTTCTTGCCCTCGGTGAAGTTAGTGCGCAAGGTACGAGTCGGCTCTCGCACGCGGCGTATTTACGGAAAGCCACTGACCCCCTTCGAGAGGGTTTGTGCCTCGCCCGCCTGCGATCCGGAGCGGATCGCAACGCTGCAACGACAGCAGCAGGAACTCGATCCGTTCGAATTATCGAGTGCTATTCAGGCCAAGTTGGAGCACATCTTTCAGCTCAGCCAAGAGCTGGCCGGGCGCAGGAAACCCCAAACCGCAACGCTTCAGGATGGCAGTGAGCGCCCGCTTCCTAAAGCGAAAAAGAAAACCAAGCGCAAAGCAGAACGCAGTCCAGAGAAGCGAAGAAAGATGTCGGCCCCGCAGAGCAAGAAAAAACCACGGCGGGCCGCCAGTTATGTTTCGTAGAAAAAGGGCTTTGCTGAGGGGCTTCTACATCGCTGATGCAGGGGAAGGGGGTTTAAGACAATGCTTCACTTTAGCAAGACTGCCCCCTTCCCCTGCACCCCTACCCCCCAGAGAACAAGGAAAGGAACGACCACAAAACAAGAAAGAACAGCCGGTAGGGTTACATTTTGATTTTGCAAGACGATTACCTCAAAGTTACATTCTTAAATTGCTTGACAGGTACCCCACATCCTCGTCATCCTCGTCTCCTCGTAAAATTCCGGGAAAGCGCGTACCCGGCCCAATCTCCTCTCGAACCAACAAAACCCAAGTGTGGATCCCTGCCGATCCATCAGTACAATACTTTCTGGCCGGCATGCGTTCTCTCCTTCTTACGCTCGCCCTCGTCTGCACGGCGGCGGCTCAGTCCGCTACCACCTCCACCATTACCGTCACCGACGAAAACGGCGTTGCCGTACCTTCCGCCCGTATTTTCCTGCAATCCCCGACTTTAGCTGTCCTCCACTGCCAGACCGACTTCAGCGGACGCTGCCCCTTGCTATCGCTTCCCTCAGGAACCTATCAACTCCGTGTCGAAAAAGAGGGATTCTACGCACTCGAGGAACCCGGCGCGCAGATCACGCCCGGCTCCAGCATCGAGGTGTCCATCTCCCATCAGCAGGAAGTTCGCGAGATCATGGATGTGCACGAATCTCCACCTGCCATCGATCCCGCGCAGGTCTCCGCCCAAGAAACCATCAGCGGCCTCGACATCATCAATATCGTCTACTCCGGGACTCACGACTTTCGCAATGTCCTGAACTTCATTCCCGGCGTCGTGCAAGATCAATATGGGCAGCCGCACATTGCCGGAGCCCAAACCTACCAGACGCTGACCCTGCTCGACGGCTTCAACGTCACTCAACCCGCCAACGGACAACTGTTAATCCGCGTCAGCACCGATGCTTTCCGCTCCATCCAGGTCGAACCCTCTCGCGAACCCGCCGAAGCCGGGAAAGGATCCGGCGGCCTTCTCAGCCTCAACACCGGAATCGGCGACGACCACTTCCGCTTCGCCGCCACCGATTTCATCCCTTCCCTGCAAAACAAGCACGGATGGCGTTTTGACCAGTTCCTTCCGCGCTTTACTTTCTCCGGCCCGGTCGAAAAGGGAAAGGTCTGGTTCTATAACGCGTTCGACGGCGAATACGATAACCTCGTTTACACCGCGCTTCCGGTAAACGCGGACAACGATTACATCTGGCGCCTCGGCAATCTCACCAAGCTTCAGACCAATATCACCGCTCGCAACATTCTTACCGGCAGCTTTCTCGCCAACTACCTTCACGACCAGTATGCGTTCTTATCGCCCCAGAGCCCGCAGCTGTCAAATCCCAAAGACGTTGAGACCGCCTACGTGGCCAGCGCCAAAGACCAGCACTACTTCGCCGGAGGCCAACTCCTCGAGACCGGACTCGCCTTCGTCGAGTACAGCTCGGAACTCAATCCCTACGGGTCTCTTCCCTACTTCCTCAATCCCAGCACGGCTGGCGGAAGCTACTACCTCGACGACGACACTCATGCCCGCCGGTGGCAAGCAATCTCCAATCTGTTTCTTCCGCCCCGCCAGTGGCATGGCAGCCACGATTTCAAAGTCGGCGGCGATCTCGACCGAATTTCCTACGACGCGCAATTCGCCCGCCAGCCGATTTCATTCCTGAGCGGAACCAACACGCTGATTTCCTCCGACTTGTGCCTCAGCGCGCCCCGGAACGCGAACTTCCCGTGCACCCGCTACTCCAGCTTCAGTGCTGCCCCGCGGCATCAGCAGTACAACACCGAAACCAGCGCCTATGCCGAAGACCGCTGGCTCCTCACCAATCGTCTCTTGATCGCGCCCGGCATCCGCCTTGATTGGGATGAGATTGTTCGCCACGCCGTCATCTCCCCGCGACTCGCCGGAACCTACGTCTTCGACAGCTCCGGCAACACAAAACTCTCCGCCGGAATCGGCCTCGTCTACGATGCAACTCCCATCTACCTGATTGCACGCCCTTACGCCGGAACGCGCCAAGACACGTTCTACTCGATCCCCAACCCTGTCTGCACCGTAAACTGCGTCACCACCACCGGCCCGGTTGAAACCAACTTCACAGTCAACAGCGGCAGGCTCCAGGTCCCTCGCTTCATCAACTGGAGCCTCGCCCTGGAAAAGAAACTCCCCGCCTCGGTCTATCTGAAAGCCGAATTCCTCGACCGCCGCGGCACTCGCGGTTTCGTTTATGACAATCCGGGGATCGCCACCACCGGCGACTTCTTGCTCTACAACACGCGCGACGACCACTACGAGGCTGTTCAATTCACGCTTCGCCACAACTTTCGCGAGAGCTACATGCTGATGGGCTCCTACACTCGGTCCAGCTCCCGCACCAATCAAGCCCTCGACTTTAATGTCGACAGCCCTATCCTCAGCCGGCAGCAACCAGGCCCATATCGCTGGGATACTCCCGACCGTTTCCTTTCCTGGGGATACTTCCCTTTGTTCCAACTCCCGGTCGTCCATCAACTGGAAGTCGCCTACTCGCTCGAAGCCCGCACCGGATTCCCTTTCAATCTCCTCACCGACCAGCAACAACTCACCGGCAAACCCGGAGCCCAGCGTTTTCCCGACTATATTTCCCTGAACCTCCAACTCGAAAAACGCTTTCATCTCTTCGGCTACTATCTCGCGGTCCGGGGCGGCTTCGACAACATCACCGGCCGCTGCAACCCGTACGTCGTCAACAACGTCATCGACTCGTCGCATCCCCAAGCCACATTCACCGCCTGCCAAGGCCGCGCCTTCACCTCAAGAATCCGCCTCCTCGGGCGCAAATAAAATCTGTCACTCCGGTAACAACCTGTGATGAAGTAACAATCGCTCCTTCCGACAAGAAACTCTTGTCATTCCGAGCGAAGTCGAAGAACCAGCTTGCCCGCGCGAGTGGCACGCCTCCAGCGTCGCCACATCGTCCGGCGATATAATCACTTGCATCAAAATGCCGCTTCTCGTCATCTGAAAAACTTGGAGGACAAATCATGGCTCACGAACTACCCCCGTTACCGTACGGATACGACGCACTCGAACCCACCATCGATAAGCAGACGATGACCTTGCACCACGATATGCATCACGGTGCCTATGTGAAGAATCTGAACGCCGCCCTCGAGAAGCATCCGGAGCTGGCCAGCAAGTCCGCTGAAGATCTGATCCGCGACCTCAGCGCGATTCCCGAAGACATCCGCCCCGCCGTCCGCAACAACGGCGGAGGCCACGTCAACCACAGCATGTTCTGGAAGATCATGAAGCCCAAAGGTGGAGGCGACCCGAACGGCCCGATCGCCGAAGTGATCACCAAAGCCTTCGGCAACTTCAAGGATTTTCAAACCAAGTACAACGATGCCGGAGTAAAACAATTCGGCAGCGGATGGGTTTGGCTGGCGGGCAAAACCTCCGGCGAAGTGCAAATCCTTAGCACTCCGAACCAGGACAACCCGCTTTCCCAAGGCCTGTTTCCGATCTTCGGCAATGACGTCTGGGAGCACGCCTATTACCTCAAATACAACAACCGACGCCCGGAATATCTCGCCGCCTGGTGGAACGTCGTCAACTGGGACGAAATCAACAAACGCTATGCCGCTTTCAAGTCCGGCAAAACCGTGAACGAGCCCGCAATGGCACATCGCTAGAACCAGGTGGCGACTGCCGCCTCGGCCGTCGGCTTCTTGGCGAATTAAGAGCGCGAAACTAAAGGCCCTCGCACTCCGCGAGGGCCTTCTTCTTTTCAACCGCAATGCGGCTCTACGCTGCGGTCTCAACGTAGTCTTCCGGTCGCTTGTCGAATTCCTTCTTGCAATCCTCCGAGCAAAACGCGTATTTCCTCCCGGCAAATTGTGGCTGATACTGGTGATTTTTTTCGCCCACTTTCATTGCCCAGACAGGATCCGTTGTCATTCATCCTCCTCGGTCGATTGTTTTCCCGTGGTTGCTCCATTCGCAAGGACCCTTCCTTTTCCAGACCCTCCCAAGGAACTGGACTATAAGCGTATTGTCTTCAACCTGCTCGGTTGTCCAAGTTCCTTTCCGCCTTGCCCCAGCCGCCGGACCGGGCCGCTCGCTTCCAAGTGACTGATCGCCTTCACCTTTCACCACCGACTGAACTAACGGGCGGGCGTAAAATGCAGGGAGAATTGTTCTCGCGCTGTGAAGCTTGTACCCACCGCCCGCTACGCGACTTGGTTTCCACATTTCAGAAGATCCGCCGGCCCGCCTGCAAAATCTGAACCTCAACGCCACCGTTCCCGTACCATCCATTAACCCAAATGCGCGCCCCTCGTCGACGTCGCTACTTTTTCTTCGCGTTGTTCCTGTATCTCACTTTCTGCATCATCGGCGGCATCAATCTCGCCAACGGAGTCCTCCGTCCCGCCCGCCGTCCACTCACCGAAGAAGAAATCACCACCGTCCGCGAATCCGCTCACACACTCCACGCCGACCTCAACGACGCGTCCATCACCGCGCCCGACGGGGCGATACTGCGCGCCTGGACGATCCGCCCCTCCAGCCCCAACGGAGACGCCGTTATCCTCCTTCACGGCCTCGGAGACAACCGCATCGGAATGACCGGATACGCACAACTCTTTCTCGCCGACGGATTCACCGTTCTGCTTCCCGACGCCCGCGCCCACGGCACGAGCGGCGGCCCGCTCGCCACCTACGGCCTGCTCGAACGCAACGACATTCACCAATGGCTCGACTTCTTGCACGCGGAAGATCATCCTCGCTGCATCTTCGGTTTCGCCGAATCCATGGGAGCCGCACAACTGCTGCAATCGCTCGATGCCCATCCACACTTCTGCGCCGTAGCCGCCGAGTCTCCCTTCTCCACTTTTCGTGAGATCGCCTA
>CAZILJ010000423.1:0-1707 GCA_964539915.1 uncultured Acidobacteriaceae bacterium
CGAGAAATCCGATGATAGCGCACACCCAAAACGACGTGCGCCAGCCGTAATGGATCATGAAGTACGAGATGAGCGGTGGGGACAGACCGGCTCCGGCGCCCACACCTGCAAAAATCCAACCATTGGCGATGCCACGCTCACGAACCGGAATCCAGTGGGCAATGAACTGGTTGGCTGCCGGGTAGATGACGGCTTCGCCCGCACCGAGGAAAAACCGAACCAGTACAAACAAGAACAGCGCGCCCTTGATATTGGCGGGGACAAGCGCGGTCAGGGCGGTGAAGATTCCCCACCAGACAACTCCGGCGGTCAATATCCGTCGGGGGCCAAAGCGGTCGGCAAGATAACCGCCAACCGTCTGAAACAAAGCGTACCCTGCGACCAGTGCGCTGAAAACCTTTCCCAGTTGGACATCGGTGAGGTGGTAGGCATCAACAATGGATCCGCCAGCGATTGAGATGTTCACCCTGTCAAGGTAAGAAACGGCGCTGAGGACAAAGAGCCAGAACACCAGGAACCAGCGCACCCGGGTTGTCGTCGCGGAGGGCATCATCATGGTCGCGAACTCACTAGGCTGAGTGCTCGCGCAGGATGCGAGATAATTGCTCGGCAACAATCCTGTCTTCACCAGGCTGTAACATGAACGAGCACATCGTCAGCCCCGGCCTGCCTTCTCCTCCGCCAATGACAATCGCGGGTTTGGAGTTCCGCAGCGACATCGAGATCTGCTTCGGCTCCAGAGAGACTCTCGAATCCCACGTGATCTGCATGTGGGGTACGTGGTTCGCGATGTCGGGAACGAAGAACGATGTGCTGACGCCCGGGATTTTGGTTAAATCGTGGGAGATTCGTTCGAGGCGATCCTGCCACTCGCGTGCCAGCGCATCGTGATCCTCCTTCAGGTAGAGTTCCAGCGCCTTGACCATCCCGCCAATCTCTTCCTTGCCCACCTTCTGGCTACGGCCGAGAGTGTCCTCGTGTGGGCTATTATTAAGGAGCGCATAAGCGACGAGATCCTTGCGCCCAATCAGCAAGCCCGCGCACTGCGGACCGCGCATTGCCTTGCCGCCGCTGAAAGTAACCAGGTCGTATCCCATGGTGGTGTAATCCCAGAGATGCGACACGGGAGGCGTGTCCGCGGCAGCGTCGTTCATGCATGGAACGTTGTACTGTTTGGCTAGTTTCGCCCACTCGTCGACTTTGATCTGGCCCGCAAGGTTGGCAAAATTCGAAAAATGCATCATCGCCGTCCGGTCGTTGACTGCTTGCCGAAGCTCATCCCGTGTCTCAATCTCGATCAGCTTGATTCCCGTGGATCGCAGCTGGTGATCGAACGGGTTGCGATGGGATTTCTGAATGATGACCTCCGACTTCATGCCGGTCAGATCAGGAAGCTGGCGAATCAGGGCTGCATTGTCTTTTGTAAGGATGCCTGCAAGTCCGGACTGAATCGCCGCCGCCGCGCCCGAGGTTACAAGCGCCGTATATCCGTCGGGAAGTTTCAGCAGTTCCGTAATGCGCTTACCAGCCGCCACTTCGAGCTCAGGAATGTTCACGAAGTGGCGACCGGCCATTGCCATGACTGCCGCGAGTTCGGGGCGAAGAAAGGAGCCGCCGAGCATGGTCATTGTGCCTTCGCAGTTGATCACCGTGGTCACGCCCAGTTCCTCGTACGGATTCCCGCTCTGGCCGAAGCCGCTGACTGTA
>CAZILJ010000424.1:0-16254 GCA_964539915.1 uncultured Acidobacteriaceae bacterium
CCGCCGGTCGTGCGCACACCGCGCGAGCCGTCGACGAGGAATAAGTGCGATTTTGTGAGGAATGCTTCCCGGAGCCGTTCAGAGGAGTGTCCCATCTCGTTGAACTCTTGGGCGCGGATCGAGTGCCAAAGGGGATCGATCCCGGCCTGCGCCTGGTCGCGAGGGAGTGAAGGCTGCAACCGTCCAATGATGTTCAACCACGATGAACGGCGTGCGTCGAGATCATTCCAGCCTGGCGTGATCTGAGGCTTCATCATCATGGGCACGAAGATTGCGGGGCTGTCGCCCGAGAAGACGCTATGAAAGCCGGGAGCGGCCACGCCGACCACGGTAAAGGGATGGCCATTGATGGAGACGCTTTGGTTCAAAATGCGCGGATCGGAGCCAAATCGGCGCTGCCAATACGAGAAGCTCAACACGACGACAGGGTCGGATTCTTGCGCGACGTCTTCGGAAGGGACGAACAAGCGCCCCAGTGCCGGCTGTACTCCGAGGACGTCGAAGTAATTGCCGGAGACCAGTTCCGCCTCCGCGAGGCCGGGCTCGTCATGCCATTGCACGCCGACCTGGGCCCAGGCTGTCGCAAGGAGGCCGCTGAATTCTGAATTGTGATCCCGCAGATCACGGTACATCGGGTAGGAGAAGTACAAATACTCGTCGGTGCGCGTTGAGGAGTATCCATTGTTCGCGCCCGAATAACGCAGCAGCACGAGGCGATCCGGTTCTTTCACGGGCAGGCTGCGCAATAAAACTTGGTCGAGGAGTGTGTAGATTGCCGAGTTGGCACCGATACCGAGGGCCAGTATGACGACCGCGACAGTTGTGAATGCCGGCGACTTTAGCAGACGTCGCAATCCATAACGAAAATCGTCGAGTAAAGTTCTCATCACTCACCTGAGGATTTCATTCGCAACGCAGCGCCACCATGGGATCGACCTTCGCGGCGCGACGGGCGGGAACATAGGACGCGAGTAATGCCGAAATTGCTAACACGCCAGAAACCGCGATCAGGGTTGCCGCGTCCCAGGATCGGACTCCAAACAGCAGCCCGCGAATGAGAGTGGCGGCGCCGATGGAGCCGAGAAGGCCCACTGCAATTCCGACACCGGCCACCCAGCCAGCCTCTTTCATGATCAGTTGGCACACCGAGCCACGCTGCGCACCCAGCGCCATACGAACGCCGATTTCCCGAGTTCTCTGGTTCACCGAATACGCGATCACGCCGTAGAGCCCAACGACAGCCAGCAGCAACGCCATGGATGCGAAGCCGCCCACAAGCCAAGCGGACGAACGGTGGAGATATGCGGTCGGCGAATCGTTGATTCTGGCGGTCATCGTGGTCTCGTTCATGGTGCCGATGCCAGAATCGATCTCGTGGATGGCCGAGGCCAGGCTGGGCAACACAGATGACTCGGACTGCGAAGTGCGCAGTATGAGAGAGAAGTAAGTGTCGGGGTTTTGGTTGAATGCGTAATAGACAGCAGGCCAAGTATCTGAATCCAACGAACCGTCCTTTACGTCTTCCACAACGCCCACAATCTCCTTGATCGACTTCGGTGTCAGTTCCGTGTCGCCAATCCTCTTGCCGACAGGGTCTTCCCCGGGAAAGTATTTCTTTGCCAAGGTCTCATTGATAACGACTGCCTGAGGCTTCGAGGCGTCATCGGCATCAGTGAAGTAGCGGCCGCGCAAGAGTTTGGCCTGCAGTGTGGAGAAGAATGCGGAACTCACCTCCCGCTGATTCACTTCATTGTGTTCGCCGTGGTATGGACGGCCCACAAACCTGATCCAATCCGTGTTGCCATTGAAGCTTACGGGTAACACGGTCGAGAGGCCGACAGATTGGACACCCGGTAAGCTTCGAATCCGGTTTACGATTTGTCGAGTAACCGCTACAACTTGTTCGTCTTTCGCATAACTGGCGTCGGACAACGCAACTTCCAGGGTGGCCAGATGGTCGATTTGGAATCCGACGTCCACGTGGAGAAGCCGATAGAAGCTCTTACCCAGAAGTCCGGCGCCTACCAAAAGAACCACCGCGATCGCCATTTCAACGACGACCAGGTGCGCGCCAAAACGGCGCCACAACGTTCCCGCGTAACCGCGGCCTCCCTGGTTCAGTCCCTCTCGCAGTTTCGTCAGCGGCAGGCGAGCTAGCGGAGGAACAGAGAACAGGGCGAGGGCAAAAACGGACACGACGGCCGCGAAGGTCAGCACATGAGAGTTCAAGCTGAGCCCGCTTAGATACGGCATACCGGTCAGCATGTCCTTCGAGATGAGCCGGGTGAGGATGTTCATGGCGGCACCGGCCGCAGCCAGGCCCAACACGCCGCCGGCCGTAACGATCGCCGCTCCCTCGGTAATGAACTGACGTATCAATCGGGCGCGCGACGCGCCGAGCGCCCCACGCACCGCAATCTCACGCCTGCGGCTTTCCGAGCGAACCAAGAGCAAACTCGACACATTCACGCACGCAATCACCAGCAGCAATCCGGCACCGCCGAGCAGCGCCAGCAGGATCGGACGGATGTCGGTAACCATCACCTCGGAAAGAGGAGCCACGAAAGCTCCCTGGTCGCGATTATCCGCGGGATACTCCAACTCCAGTTGGCGCGCAATCGACTTCATGTTGGCGAGCGCCATCTCTACGGAGATGCCGTCGTTCAGCCGCGCAATTCCGGTGAGGTTGTGACAGCTTCTCCGGAGGGCACAGGAATCGGAGGCGTGAAGCGTCGTCCAGAACTCCGCGTTTCCCCTGGGGGCAAATTGGAAGCTCTCGGGCAGCACTGCGACAATCGTGAAGGGAACGCCGCTGAGGGTGACTGTCTCGCCAATGACATCCCGGCTTCCGCCGAATCTTTTCTGCCACGTGGTGTAGCTCAGCATCACGGTCTTGGGGGCTGCGGGCAAATCTTCGCCGGCATAAAAATCGCGGCCCAGAAGCGGGGCAATTCCCAACGTGCGAAAGAATCCGTCACTCACCCGCGTTGCAGGTACGGGCTCGGTGCCTGAGGGCGTGCGCAGCAGGTAACCGGTTCCGTCATAGACATCCATCGAACCGAAGACCTGGTTGAGCCTCTTCCAGTCGAGATAGTCGGGGTAAGAAAGATTGGCGCGCGGAATCATGGCGACACTCTCAGTTACCTCAACCAGTCGCGCAGGATTCGAGTAGGGCAAGGGCTTGATCAACGCAGCATCGACAAAACCAAAAATGGCGATGCTGGCACACATGCCCATGGCAAGGATCAGGATCGCGGTGCCAGCGAATCCCGGACTCTTGCGCAACTGGCGCAGGGTATAGCGAAGATCCTGGATGAAAGTATTCATCGGCTCATTGTCCCTACTCGTACCTCAGGGCCGTCATGGGATCCACTCTTGCCGCGCGATAGGCTGGGATAAGACTCGCCAAGAAGGCGATCAGCGCGAGCAGGACTGTTACCGCTACGAACGTGATGGGGTCTGTGGGTTTCACCTCGAAGATGAGGCTCGACAGCTGTCGTCCTAGCGCGAGCGCGCCGGCAACCCCCAGAGCTGTGCCCAGCAGAGCTGGCTTCATGCCCTCCATCACGACTTGGCGTAACACATCCCCAACTTGGGCGCCAAGCGCCAAGCGAATTCCGATTTCGCGCACGCTCCGTTTCACGTTATACGACAGCACGCTATAGATGCCCACAGCGGCCAACAACAACGCCAGGCCGGAGAAAGCACCCAGCAGCAGCATGTCGAATCGTTGTTGCGAGAGAGAATTCCGAACCAGCTCGTCCATGGTGAAGATGTCGCGCAAGGGCATCTCGCGATCCACTTCATGAACGGCATTGGACACGGCGGAGGTCAATCCCGCGGGACTGGAAAACGATCTCACCACAAGAGTCATCGGGAATGAACTCCATCCCCCCGTGGAGGGCACGGAAACCTGGCTCAGAGGAGTGTAGAGAGTTGCGCTCGGGCGAGTCTGGTCAAGGCCGTCAATCTTCACATCGCCCACGATTCCGACGACTTCCCTGACCTTATCCGATGAAAGGGTAAGCGTCAGGCGCTTGCCGAGTGCGTCCTCACCCGGCCAGAACTGGCGGGCCATGGATTCGCTGATGAGAACTACCTCGGGCCTAGCGGCGATATCCTGCTCACTAAAATCGCGGCCGCGCAGAATCGGGATGTGCAGCGCGCTCATGTAACCGGGGCTGGCGAGTCGAACGTCGACCTCTGGCTGCTCCGACATGGGCAATATGGGCCGACCTTCAATCGTGATCGGTTGGTGCGAGCCTCCATTGTCGAGCGGAATGTCATCCACCACTCCGGCAGATTCGACACCGGGCAGGGTTCGGACTTTCTCGAGCACCTGCTCGAAGAAAGCGGCTTGCTCGGCAGGATGCGGAAATTTGGAGTTCGAAACCATGGCATTCATGGTCAGCACGCTGTGTGAATCAAATCCCGGATTCACCCCATGAAGCTTCTGAAAACTGCGGATCAGCAGGCCTGCTCCCACGAGCAACATCAGCGAAAGAGCAACTTCGGAGACCACCAGAATGCTGCGCGTGCGATGTCCGCTGGAATCGGAATCAGTGCGACCGAGCCCCTGTTTCAACGATTGATTTACATTGCCGCGAGTCAGTCGCAGGGCCGGAAGAATCCCGGCCAGAATCCCAGTCGCCACGGAAATCCCTGCTGTGAAGGCAAGAACCCTGGTGTCCAACCCAACTTCAACCGAGTGGGGAACCTTGTCTGCCAGGAATGCCATGATGAGCCGGATTGCGGCCTCAGCATAGGTCAGGCCGAGCGCGCCTCCAACGACTGCAAGCAGCACCGATTCAATAAGAATCTGGCGAAGCACGCGAGCGGAGCTGGCTCCGAGCGCGGTTCGAATCGCGATCTCTTTTTGGCGTCCGAAGGCTCTTGCCAAAACCAGGTTTGCCACGTTGACGCAGGCGATGAGCAGAACAAAACCGACGGCTCCCAGCAAAAGCATCAGAGCCGGGCGCACGTCGCTGATCATATCCTCATGCAAGGGAACCACGAGCGCACCCCATCCCTTGTCGTCCGCCGGATACTGCTGTTCCAGTCGGCTGGAGATTGTGTTCATCTCCGCCTGGGCCTGCTTCAGTTCGACGCCTGGCCGCAAGCGAGCGATGACCACGGAGTGATGCTCTCCTCGGACTGCCCGCTCTTTGTCAGTCCACGCCATGGGCGTCCACATCTGCGCAAAGTCCGGAAACTGGAAAGTCGCTGGCATGACACCGGCCACGAGATAGCTCTGGCCGTCCAGGTTGATGTTCTGGCCGACGATTGCAGGATTCGCAGCGAAATGCTCTTGCCATAGGCGATGGCTGAGCACCACAACGTTAGAGTGGCCCGGCTGATCCTCCTCGGGCGTGAACGCCCGGCCGAGAATAGGTTGCACTCCGAGGGTGGAAAAAAATCCGGATGTTGCCGCGCAACCAGCTACCTGCTCGGGTTTGTCGCCTTCGGTCAGGGCGAATCCGCGGTAGGTGTAGATGGCCATTCGGTCAAAGACATGGTTCTGATTTTCCCAATCAAAATAGTTTGCCGCGGAGACCGAAAACCTCGTCATTCCGGGAAAGCTCGCGGGAGGCGGAACATGCCAGACGCGAACCAGCGTGTCCGGGTCCTTGAACGCCAAAGGACGCAGCAAGACGCCGTTGACCACGCTGAAAATGGCCGTGTTGGCGCCGATGCCGAGTGCCAGCGTGACCACGGCAACTGCAGCGAAGCCGGGGCTTTTGTGGAGCTGTCGCAGCGCGTAGCGAAGGTCTTGGGTTAAGCCTGTCATGATTCATCCTACTCAGAGCGCAGGGCTACATTGGGTTCGATCCTGGCTGCCCTGTTCGCGGGTACGTAGCTGGCGAGAAGCGCCACAGCCGCCAGCAATATCGATACGCTCAGATAAGTAACCGGGTCGTTCGGCGTCTCGGCAACGATGAAGTCCCCGGCCAAACGGCCCACGCCGAATGCCGCCAACCATCCAGCCATGATGCCGACCCACGCCAGGGTCAGTACAGCAACAGAAAAAAACCCGGGACTCTTCCGAAATTGCCGCAGAGCCTGGCGAAGGTCTTGGACGAGGCCGTTCATGCGCTCGCGTCCTGCATCAATTTATGGAGTTCTTCTTCGGCTACCACTTTTCCATCGAACAGATGTACCTCGCGTTGGGCGTGTTTGGCGAAGCGCGGATCGTGCGTCACCATGCAAATCGTTGCCCCCTCGCGATGAAGGTCAGCCAGAAGCTCCATGACTGCTTCGCCGTTGCGCGAATCCAGATTTCCAGTGGGCTCGTCCGCGAGCAGAATGGAAGGCTTTCCCGCCAATGCGCGCGCCACAGCCACGCGCTGCTGCTGACCGCCGGACAACTGCGAAGGATAGTGCCGCAGGCGGTGAGCCATACCCACGCGCTCGAGCGCTTCCATGACTCGCTTTTTACGTTCAGGAGAAGGCATTCTTTGGCGATAAGTCAAAGGCAGTTCGACGTTCTCGTAAACCGTCAGGTCGCCAATCAGGTTAAAACTCTGAAAGATGAAACCGATTTCCTGGTTGCGGATACGGGCGCGCTCGGCGAAGTCCAGGTTTTCAACCGGCTTGCTATTGAGCTGGTAGCGTCCGGCGGTGGGGGTGTCGAGCAAGCCAATGATGGAAAGCAGCGTCGACTTGCCGCACCCCGACGGCCCCGACATGGCGACATATTCGCCCCTGGCGATCGAAAGGTGGACGCCCGAGAGTGCATGGGTCTCAATCTCGTCGGTATAGAAAACCTTGGTCATATCTGCAATCTGAATCAAAGGTAGGTTGGCTTCTGTCATGGGTGCTTTGCCTCGATTTCTGAAGTCTTGTTCTTAATCCTGGAGTCGAATGCGGTCCGTATTATCCCAACGCGACATGTCGGAGAGCACGACCGTGTCGCCTTCGTGAAGCCCATCCACAACTTGAATTGAATTCACCGAAGCTCGCCCGACTTTGACGGGAATTCGAATCGCTTCATGCCCATCGGAGCCGAGCTTGAAAAGACTGATCGTACTGTTCTCCTGCCCGAACGCCGGCCGTCCCACGTACAGAACGTTGTCCAGACGTTCCAGGTCGACCGTGCCATCCACACTCAGGTCGGGCCGCGCTCCCTTGGGAAGTTCGCCCGTTAGTTTGACGTCGACGGTCACCGTTCCGTTTTGCACGGCCGGATCCACTCGCGTAACTTCGCCGCCAATGACCCCGTTATGGGTATCGACTGAAGCCGGTTCGCCGATCTGGACATCGCGCGCCTGCGTCTCCGCTACTTTCAACTCAGCCATCAGGTGATTTGGCTGCACAACCTTGGCCAGCATTGTTCCAGGAGAGACGTGCTCGCCAACGTGCAGCGGCAATTCAACGAGCACGCCAACGATGCCGGCACGCACCTTGAGGGCGTCCAGTTGCTTCTTCTTTAACTGGGCGAGAACTCGCATCTGTTCTACTTTGGCCTGCTGCTCGGCAAGTTGCGAATCGATGGCTTGTTGAGTACTGGTCAGCCTTTGGCCCTCCAACCCGTTGCGGGTGGTGAGTTCGTCGGACTTGCCTTTCGACGCCTTGTACGCGAGTCCAGAGATCACGCCGAGATCGTAAAGCGCCTTGTCGGTTTGCGCCTGCAATTGTGCCTGCGCGTAGTCTGCCTGCACCGTAGCCGCGCCGGCTTTCTGGTTCATCAGAGAGCTTTCGAGAGTCATGCGCTGGCTCTGGTACTCAGCCTCTGCCGCTTTTAGCTGAAGTTGCGCGTCAATGGCGGCCTGTTCGACTTGGGGATTACTCATCTCGAGCAGCAGGCTGTCAGCCTTGACCAGAGAGCCCGGGAGCATACGAATCCGTACCACCGTCGCCTCGGTTTCCGCCGGAATCTGCAGGACGGCTTCCTGAGAGGGCACGAGAGTGCCCACTCCGCGTACCTGGCGCAGCATCGGGCCGCGCTTGACCGAATCGGTCCAGACGGTACCGCGCTCGACTGTGGGTGCCGCCGGGCGCAGCCGGTAGACTGCGACGGTCACGAAAGCGATAACCACGATGGCCACGGCAGACACCGCGATCTGCCGCTTGCGTTTTTGTAGTTTGAACTCGGGACGAGCGATATCCATCACCCAGGGTAGTGGCAAGTTCCGCGCCACTCGTGCGGACATTGCAAGTCATTGAAACGCAACAGAATGAGACGACGCGCAGCCCCGGCGGCCAGACGACGGATGTCCGGTTGAGGATTCAACTGTCCATGATTGGACAGTTTTCGGACCACGTCCTGGTAGGGCTGAAATGATCTGGCAACAATCTCGAGAACCAATTCTGCCCGAGCCCAAAGCAGCTGCAAACAACTTGATGAGGAGGCCCTCTCCTCGATTGGCAGCAGGCTCCGGGTAGGCGAACTCGCGTGGGCCCTCGAGGGAGAGGCAATGGTCAATTCGCTGCGGTAATTGTTCGACAAGTTGCAGGTGCATTTTTTGATGTCGGCATCCTGCTGCAGAATTTGCGCTACGCTTTTCGCACGCTGCGCCCCGGGGATCGGATTTTTGCCTGCGTCGTGGTAGTGATTCTTGCTCCGGGCACTTCAGCCGCGCAGCTCAGGCGGCCACTAAGAGCTGAGTGGGTTTCACTCCGAAGACAATCAGGCGCAAGGATTTGACGAGAATGTGACAGTTCTGTGACAAGCCACTCGCGTCGCCGTCGATAACCTATGCGTCGACGTTAATTCCAGTGCAACCGCAAAAGCTGAACATGACAGATTTCAAGGTCACGAAAATCGGTCAGGTGGCGCGGTTCGGCCAGATCTCGCTGGACTTCGGAAAAATGGAGCTCTGGCGCGGTGATCAGCCTGTTGGATTGACCCTGCAGGAGTTCAAAGTGCTGAAGTTTTTTTTCGCTAGACCGGGAATCGTTGTCTCTCGGCAAAGACTGATTGGCGCCGTCTGGCCAAAACGGAAGCGCGCCAGCCACCGCACCGTGGACAACTGCATCGCGAAGCTGCGACGGAAGATTGAGAGCAATCCTGACTCTCCCATCTTTCTTCGGACGGTTCACGGAGTCGGCTACAAGTTTGTTCCTGAAGAACTACAACGTACCTTCCGGCAGAACTCGGCCGGGTGACGAGCGCATCGGTGGAGGTCATGGGAATGGTCAGTTTGAAACAGATCGGCCTGCAGTTGTTGGCACTGGGGACTCTTTTGACGGGCGTACAGCCGGCGTTTGGTATTCCTGCCTTCGCCCGCAAATTCGGCCTGCCCTGCTCCGCCTGTCACGAGGCCTGGCCCATGCTTAACAGTTTTGGGCAGACCTTCAAAGACAATGGATATCAGTTGGGCAATGATCGTGACGCACCCATCTATCAGGAACCCGGGTACTGGCCGATCATGTTTCGCACGACGCCCCAGTGGCACCGGGAGAGCAATAACCGCCGGGCGGTCGACGTAGTCCCAGGGAATGCAAGCAGTGGTCTCGTTGAGTCCACGGTGACTACGTCCGGTTTCGACCTCGGCGGAGTTAACGCCATCACCGCCGGCACCCTTTACAAGAACATTTCGTTCTTCGTGCAGCCATTTATAGGAAACAGCAGCATTTCGTTGTTACAGGCATGGGCACGCCTCGACAATCTTGCAGGATCGCATTGGCTCAACCTGAAGATGGGCAAGTTTGAACTGGATAATCCCATTTCGCAAGAACGTTCTCTTCTCCTCAGCAACACCGGGGGGCTCTACTACAACTATTTTTTCACACCACCCGGAGACCACAATTTCTTCTCAGGTATTGGCGCTGCCCAACTCGGTGTTGAACTCCTCGGTCACTCAGACAACGATTACACGCGATATTCTGTTGCCGTGGTCAGCAGCAATAATGGCGGGACGGGCTTGCCCACGAACCAAACCTACGATGTGTATTTGAACTTTAGTCAAGCGTTCGAGGTGCCTCGGCTGGGAAAGCAGCAGTTGGGCGGATACGGCTATCTCGGCCAGTCGCCAACCTTCTTTCAGACCAACGGGGGCAACCCCATTCCCGGAACCGGCATGGGAAACCGCAGCTTTTATCGAGCCGGGGTATACGGACATTGGTACGTCGACAAGTTCGACTTCTATACGTTTTTCATGCATGGACGCGACAACGTATTCCTCGGCAATGCTGTGCCGGCCAACCAACCCGCATTGCTCCCAATCGGGGCGGCGGGGCCGTCATGGAACGGCGGCTTCGTCGAGGGCCATTACAATCCCAATCCCAAATTGATTTTCATCGGCAGGTACGAGCTGACTCGGATGTCTAAGGAAGCAAATCCGGCGATCCCCGGCAATTTAGGGAATCTCGATATCTGGACGGTAGGATATCGCTGGTACCCGATTATGAGCACGCGTGCCGGATTCGCTTGGCTACAAGAATATTCCCGCATCACCAACGCTGGAGCCGCTCCCTTGTCCGGCAAAGATGACGTCAGCAACAGCCTTCTGATGGGTTTTGATTTCGACTTCTGAGGAGGCACACTGTGCACACGAAACTCACGTTGACGAGCACCGTTGTGCTCCTTGCTTCCCTATTGTCGATGGGAACTGGGGTCGCACAAGAAAGCCACATCGGCAAACTAGTCGGCAGGGCTAACCGTGGAAAGGCCCTCTACCAACGCTACTGTATCTTCTGCCACGGTCCAGAGGGGGATGGACGAGGCGAGAGTGCAGCGTATCTTGACCCGAAACCCCGCGACTTTACGAAAGCCATATTCAAATGCCGGTCTACGCCTAGCGGGAGCTTGCCTCTCGACAGCGACCTCTATGACACCATCAGTCGTGGCATTCACGCCAGCGGGATGCCTTCCTGGAAACCGTTGCTCCGGCAGGAACGCGCCGACCTCGTCGCATACATAAAGACGTTCTCGCCATCATTCCAGGAAGAGAAACCGGGTGCGCCGGTAGTGATACCGCCGGAACCACCGTCTTCTCCCGAGAGTGTGAAGCGCGGGGCCGAACTTTTCCAGAGCCTGAATTGCTGGGCCTGTCACGGTAAGGATGGCCGGGGACATGGCCCGTCGGCCGCTGCACTCACGGATAACAAGGGTTATCCGATCACTCCTTTCGACTTTACCGGCGGAACCCGCTTTAAGTGTGGAGAGACGGATGGGGAAATGTTCCGCGACTTGGTTACCGGCCTGGATGGGACTCCGATGCCCTCCTTTGCCGATGCCATGAACCCGGATCAGAGGTGGGACATAGTGCACTACATCCGCAGCTTGCATACGTCAAAGAAACACATCGATGTGGCGAATGAATCCAAGGGGCAGTAAGAGATGCAGTAAGAGATGAAGTACTCTGCGAGAGACGTAGCGTTAGCTGCCGCCACACTCAGCCCTATGCCATCCACTACTAATATTTTGTCACCGTCATAACAGTCTTCGGAACTCCGAAGACGGGAAAGTGGGTTAGGAATGAAAATGAAAAAGAGCAGCTGCCTATCAGTCTTCGTTGTGATTGCATCCTCATTGTCAGGCTGGGTGTCAGGACATGCGGTGGGCGCCAGTGGTGACTCCGCGTCGTTGACCGGCGTCGTCAAGTTCGAAGGCACTCCTCCCAAAGGGACGCGCATCGACATGTCGCAAGATCCAATCTGTGCGAAGGCACATGCCACGCCTGTCGTGACGGAAGACGTCGTCGTCGGCGCCGATGGCGGCCTCGCCAACGTGGTCATTTATGTTTCCGATGGGCTAGGTACCCGCACTTTTGAACCGCCGTCAGAGCCCGTTGTGTTTGAGCAGAAAGGCTGCCAGTACAAGCCGCACGTGTTGGCGTTGCAAGCCAACCAGAAACTCGACGTGGTGAACAGCGACGAAACCACCCACAACATTCATCCCAATCCGGCCAACAACCGGGAGTGGAACATGACTCAGCCTCACGGCGTCCCGCTCGAAAAGACCTTTGCGCGCGAGGAGATTGCGATCCCGGTGAAGTGCAATGTGCACCCTTGGATGAAGGGCTATATTGCAGTGTTCAAGCACCCCTATTTCGTCGTAAGCGACAAGGACGGAAAGTTCGACTTGAAGAATTTGCCGCCCGGTTCCTACACGATTACCGCGTGGCAGGAAAAACTAGGCGTTCTAAACCAGAAAATCACGGTGGCGGCGGGTGAAGCCAAAAGCCTGGATTTCACCTTTAAACCATAGATTGCGCGAGGGAATTTCGAGGGACAGGGTCAGGAACGCATCGCATGTCAAGATTTCAGGTCTCCCTCTCCCGTCGTGGGCTGCCGGGGAATGTGCAGGGAGCACACGCACTTTTGACAGACCGGATTGCCGGCAACATTCAGGCTTCGACGGAAGCGCAAGGCTTCCGGACTATTGACGACATCTGACAATGCATGATGGTGAATGTTTCCGAATGCAGGATGGAAAAAGCAGGGGCGAACGTCGCCGGATGCTTCAATCACCGCTGACACCCATGGCGCGTTGCATCGGGGCGCCACAGTTGCGGCCTGGTTAAGGTGGGCGCGAAAATGTTGGACAATACGGCGTAATTTGTCGGGGGTTTCGACCACAAATCCCGATTCCAGGTCTCGAGGCTGTTCATCGATCAGCCTTTCGACCTCCGCTTCCAAATCGCTGATCTGATCTGACGCCAGGGCCACGCGGTCGGAGCGATCCGGCAGCCAGCCTTCGGGACGGTTAAAGGCGCTGGAAGTTAGGTCGGCGGCAAGAAATGAAATCGAACTCAATCCGATCTCCTTGGCCGACTGGACGACCGCGCGTAGCGACGAGTGATTTGCTTTCTGCACGGTGCAACGCGCTCGAACCGGCATATCGGGACGAAGATGATGTAGTGCCCGAATGCCCTCCGCGATCCGTTCAAATGCACGGGGAACGCGCCGGATACGATCGTGGATGGCCGGGGGGCCATCGAGGGATACGATTACGTCGTCAACACTTTCGGCGACAATTTGGGCTTGAGATTCCAACAATAGTCCAGCCGTCAGCAGCGTGACGCGGATCTCCGCCGAGCGCAACATGCGCGCCAGCCAACTCCACTTCGCATTCAGTTGGGGCTCGCCGCCGGAAAAGACTGCCCAGCGGACACTTAATTCTCGGAATGAGGCTAATTGCGGTTCGAGGTCCGCAGGTGTGATCTCCTTGGCCTCGCGAATCCGCCAGATGTCGCACATTACGCAGCGGCAGTTGCATTGGTTATGAGGAAAAATCACCACGACGGGCAGAGTCCGGACATGGTGCGCGTCCGAGTCCGGCGCGTCGCTGGCGGTCGTGATGGATACCAGGGTGCTCACGATTGCGAATCCATTGAAGGCGTGCCCACACGCTCGAAGCGCAACAGCACGTGGTCGGCAAGAGCACGAATGCCCGGGGATCGTCCAAGCCACAGATCAGCTCGTTCGCAGAGTTCGAGCAGACGCGGATGCCCTTGCGCCCAACGTTCCAGATAGCTGGGTGGCACCGCGACACCAATACCCTTAAAAGATTTCAGCCGAAATTCGGGAGCGAAGGTGCGTGTCAGCAACCTCACCGAAGGATACTGCACCCGAACGAACGCCCCATCTGCGATCGTGGCGGTCACTCCATTCTGGTGCAGACGCCGGAATGCCTTCGCCCTGTTCCCGTGAGCCAGGTACCAGATCATTTCCCATAAGCAGCAGGGGCCCATCCAACAGAGAAGGGCGGTGGCACCGGGCCGCAGCAGTCGGGCTAGATCTCGAGCCAACTGCGGGAGATTCTCCAGGCAGTTGAGCGCGCCAAAATTCGAGAAGGCTCCGTCGAACAATTGCTCCGCGGGAAGGGAATGGAGGTCCTCGGCGCGAACTACAAGGGGCTCGACGAGCCGGTGATATCCGTTTTCCTGAATTCTCTTTGTCGTCAGCGCAATCATCTCGGACGAGCTATCGCCGGCCAGGACTCGCACACCTCGCTCCGCCAGGAAACATGCATCTACGCCTGTGCCGCAGCCTATCTCAACGACCCGGTCTCCAGGACAAAATGCCTTCGCCAGTTCATTCCACACCGCCGCTCGCTGTGCCAGACCAATCCTGGACGAGGTGAAGGTCTCATCGTAGGTGGCAGCGACCGCATCAAATGGGGCGGAATAGAGTTGCGGCTGGAGGAGGGACATTCCTTCAAACCTCAATCTCGGCAGCAGTTGCCGCTAAGCCGGAGCGCGCGTCAGCGATCCCGCTTTGCAGCGCGCGAATGGTTGCGGCATTGGTTTCCGCTCCGTGGGCTAGGTGCTTGAGTTCCACTTCACTGCGCAGCAGCTTGTCGGCGAAACGATAGAACTGGCGCGAATGCCGATTGCGGATCCGGAAATCCCTGTCGGAGCCCTCACTCCATGACTTAGGGTTTTCAACTCGTTCGGCCACTTCTGAAAAGTAAGGCGTACCTTTGATGGGGTAGGCAACGGTGGTGAAGAAGATGTCGGGATCGGTTTTCTTCACATGCTCAACGGTGGCTTCAATGTCCGACAGGTCCTCGCCTTCGTAACCCCACATCAAGAACATTCCTGTCTGAATTCCGGCCGACCGGCACAGGGCCACGGCAGTTTGAACCTGCTCCACGGTTACACCGCGCTCCATGGCGTCGAGGATTCGCTGGGAGCCACTCTCGGAGCCAATCCAAACGCGGAAACATCCCATTTCGGCCAGTGTTTCGACCACCTGCTGGTTCAATCGGTCAGCCCGGGAAATGCATTCAAACGGCAATTTCAATCCGCGACGCTTCAATTCGGCCGCATATTGAAACAGCCAACCATGATGAATGGTGAATACATCGTCCGCCATCCACGCCATTTGGGGCTGGTAGCGATTGATCAACCATTCCAGTTCGTCGACCACCGACACGGGTTTCCTGCGGCGATGCGTCTTCCCGAAGACCTCGTGGCTGCACCAGCGGCAATGATAGGGGCAGCCCCGCGCGGTGATCAGGGAGACCGAACCCATGCCATGGTGCTGTCGCCAGACATCGACATACCTCGCCATGTCGATGGATTCGCGAGCCGGCCAAGGCTGAGTGTCGATGTCCTTGATCTGCTCACGGGTTTTGGTCCGCACCACCGAACCGTTCGGTCCCCGGAAGGCAATTCCGTCGATTCGGTGCAAGGTGTCGAACGCCTGCGCGTGTAGCGCCGGCACCAGTTCTTCCAGAGTGATTTCACCCTCGCCAACGACTACGACGTCAGCTCCCGCCGCCAGGTATTCGTCAACGTAGGCGCCGGGTTCCGGTCCTCCGACCAGGGTCTGCCAACCCGATTCTTTGGCGACGCGAAGAATTTCGACCACATTTGGCCGGGTCATCAAATTCGCATAGACTCCGAGAACGGACGGCGGACCTTGCCGCAACCGGTTCCATAACTCCTGGCGCGAGGAAAACGTGGAATCGAATACTTCAGCGCTCAATCCTTTTTGGCGTAGATGGGAGCAAATGTAGAGGATTCCTAAAGGAGGGTAGGGCTTCATGATCTGAAGCTCCTTTGGATCCTCGTAAAGGAAATAGCCGTGAGTGAGAAGTATGTCCATGATGGCGATCAGCTGCTGAGAACGTTGAGGAGCTCGTCGAAACTGGTGGCATAAACCGGAGACTGGAGTTGTACCAATTTCCCCTCCGCGAAGCTGTTCAGAACCGTGGGTCTGGGATTACGGCACGTCTTTTCCAGTTGCATGACGCGCCTCCACAGTTCATCAGGTTCCCCGTGGGCTTGCCGTTCCTTCCGGGCAGCCTGGGAGGAACTGGAGTTCCAGGAATCGACCTGCGCGTGCAAAGCGTCGTGTAACGCGCGATAAAATTCGTTGGTGTAAGCCCCCTGGAACATCATGGACAGGTCCTCACTGTCAGACCAATTGGTCTTCTCTCCGAGCTGTGCTTGGACGCGGTCGAAAAACTTGGTTCCGGGCAAGGGGTACGAAACGGAGACGCCAATGTCATCGGGCCGAGTGTCGCGAACCAGCTTGATGGTATTTTGAATGTCTTGCCAGGTCTCGCCGGGATATCCGAATTGCAGAAAATAGCAGGCGCGGATCGCCTGTTGCCGAAGGTTTTCGCGCGCTTTGACAATTTGCTCCAGCCGCGTGCCTTTGTCCATGGCGTCTAAAATCTTTTGGGACCCGGACTCAACGCCCATCCACACTTCCGCACAGCCGGCGCGGCGAAGCGAGCGGACGTTATCCGCGGTCATCAAGTCCACCCGGGACTGCATCTTAAAGGGAATCGCCGCGTCCAGTCTCTCCACTTCCGTAGCAAGTTCGCGGACCCATTTCGGTCGGAGCCCGAAAATG
>CAZILJ010000425.1:0-2453 GCA_964539915.1 uncultured Acidobacteriaceae bacterium
TTTCTGAATTCACCCGGAATCGGGATCGTCAAGGTCATCGTTATTGCCCTGCTGTTTTCGAATCTTCGCGCCACCTGGATCGCCGGCAACTGGAAGCCCGACTCCGAAGAAGCAGCTTTGCCGCCACGGTTCGAAGAAACTTTTTTCGACAAGTTCTCTGACCACTGGCCTGCCTTCATTTGGCCGAAGGTGAAAGTCCTTTATTACGTCTTCTCGGTCGGATTCCTTGCGCTCGTAGTTGCCGGCCTGATCGTGATGGCGGTGCGCGGCGGTCGTTTCTAACTGACCATGCAGTCCGACCTCTCCGTCATTTGCCGATGCAGAACGTGCTGAAGATCAGATTCAGGATGTCATCGGTGGTGGTCGCTCCGGTGATGGCGTCGAGCGGGCGCAGGGCGTTGTAGAGATCGAGCAGCAGCATCTCATGCGGCACTTTACCGGCTACGGCATTGTTGGCCGCTTCCAATGCCAACAGCGAGTCCTGAATCAAACCTTGATGTCGAACGTTGGTCAGGAATCCGGACTCCCCATGGGCGCCTGACTCTCCGCCAAGGTGCCGCAGAATTTCCGACCGCAGTTCGGCGATGCCCTCCCCGGTGACGGCCGACGTGAGGATTTTGTGACCACTTGCCGCTAGCCAATCGCGACTGGTTCCGAGGTCGCACTTATTTCCAACCGCAATCATTGGGCGGTTCTCAGCTTGCCGTAAAAGTCCGGCGTCTTCCGCCGTCTCGCCTTGCGACGCGTCGAGGACGACCAGCACCAGGTCTGCGTCGGCAAGGGCCTCCATGGACTTGCGAATGCCGATCGACTCGGCTTCATCGAGAGCGTGGCGAATGCCGGCGGTGTCGACCAGTTGGACCGGGATTCCACCAATCGCTACTGTTTCGCTGACCAGGTCGCGCGTGGTTCCGGGCGTGGCCGTGACGATG
Organism: uncultured Acidobacteriaceae bacterium; assembly: GCA_964539915.1. Lineage (GTDB taxonomy): Bacteria > Acidobacteriota > Terriglobia > Terriglobales > Acidobacteriaceae > Sulfotelmatobacter. Next base: position 933 of record CAZILJ010000425.1, read on the forward strand.
GCGCGATCGCCCTCCACAAGTTGGTTGAACAGGCTCGACTTCCCCACGTTGGGCCGGCCCACGATCGCCAACGTCAAGCCTTGGTGAACGATTTTTCCGTAGGCGAAGGTCGCGCTGAGTTGTGCGAGGGGTGCACGCAGGGATGCAATGTGATCGAGAATGGTGGCATCGGGAAGCACCGCCACATCATCCTCGGCGAAATCGATGCCCGCTTCGAGCACGGCGATCAGTTCCACCAACTTCTGCTTGATGGGTTGTAGGCGGCGCGACAGCGCTCCCTCGAGTTGCTGCGCCGCCACTTTGGCTTGATACAGAGTTTGGGAGTCGATCAGGTCGCGCACCGCCTCGGCCTGCGTCAGGTCTATGCGTCCGTTCAGGAACGCGCGCATGGTAAATTCCCCGGGCTCCGCGATTCGCGCGCCGGCCACCACGCAGAGTTCCACGATGTGCCGCAGCACCACCGGCGAACCATGAGCAGAAATCTCGACAATATCGTCGGTCGTATAGGAGTGAGGCTTGCCGAAATAAGTGACGACGACCTCGTCGACGCGCTGTTCGTGTGGCGCCGGCGCTCCCGCCCCTGTTTTGCCGACAGCCTTAGTGCCGCCATGAGCCGAGCTTTGCTCGACCGCACCGGCTATCCGAGCATGGACATCGGTTGTTTCGAGCTTTTCGCGGGCGAGGGCGCCCGCGCCCCATGAGTCGACCAACTCGCCAAACACCGCGCGCCCCGGTTCTAGCGCATGCTTCAGCCGTAGCATCGGCGCCGCGATCTCCAGCGCTCTCGCTCCGGCCAGACGGACCACGCCTATGCCGCCACGGCCGGGAGGCGTGGCGATCGCGACGATGGTGTCATCGAGGTTCACGCGCCGATTGTAACGGGTAAACTGAACCTTCAACCAAAGGCTCGCTGGTCGATAGTCGTTACCGGACTACGGTAAGCTTGGCCAACGACTAGCGATCCGAGTGTCCGAGGAGCCCAATTGTCCGTCGCCGATGAACTGTTGAAAGCCAACGAAGATTTTGCCCACAATTTCACGCTAGGGGATCTCGCTGTGCGCCCAAGGAGGCACGTTGCGGTGCTCGCCTGCATGGATTCCCGCATCCTTTTTGAGCACTGCCTGGGCCTGCACCCCGGAGACGCGCACATGATCCGCAATGCCGGCGGCATCGCCACCGAGGACGTCCTGCGATCGCTGATTGTGTCGCACCATCTGCTCGACACGCAGGAATTCATCATCATCAACCACACGGATTGCGGCCTGCTGAATGTGCGCGAGGACGAACTGAAAGCTCATCTCTTCGAGAAGACGGGACTGTCGTCAGACACCCCTTCGCATTTCCACGCCTTCGATGACCTCGAGGCGAATGTGCGGCTGCAGATACAGCGCGTGAGGTCGCATCCGTGGATTCCGAAACACATTCCGGTGCGGGGATTTGTATACGACGTGAAAACGGGGAAGCTGAAAGAAGTCCAGGAGGGTTGATGAGTGTGGCGCGGGCGCCCCCGCCCTACCAGCC
>CAZILJ010000426.1:0-2173 GCA_964539915.1 uncultured Acidobacteriaceae bacterium
CATAGCGGAAGGCGATTCTGTGTCGTACCAGCGCGAGAACCTCTATCTCTCCAAGGGGCAGCTTGAACTCTAGCCGGACGACCTCGCCCACTGGAACTTCCAATCGCAGCATCGCCGAAATCCCCGATTCACTGATGTCAACTGTATCCCCGCGCACCACGGGACAATCGCGCGGGTAGATTCGCATTGCTACTTCCAGCTTGAACCGGGGATAGCGGCGAGCGTCCACAAATTCGTGAGCCTGCCTGTGCCGAGTTGACTACGCACTTCCACGTCGTCTTCCAGAATTAGAAGCGTCCTGGCCCCTGCAGGCAAAAGCTCTGTCCAGAGTGGTCCTAAGCCAGCGGGAATGCAAGGGCAAAGGCCCTAAACTCATGGAATCGGTAGCCTGTCGCTGAACTTTAGGAGAACCTCTGTAATCACTCCTAATTATTTATGAGCTTTTCCCAGACACTCTGCCTGGAAGAGTCGCTCGTCGATGCGATGCAGTCGCTTCTCTTGTGCTTTCGTCAGGAGAGAATAGTGCTTGATGTCGAACAGGTGGTACACGATAAACCAAACCGGTTTCTCCGTGGTCATCCAGTTCTGTTGATCGAAGCGTTGGAGATTGACTGGAACCGAATATCGCCGCAGAGTGCGCTCCCGCCGGAGATTGAAATAGATGTTGAAATAACTCAGCGCCAGTTCCCGCAACGTGCGATACACGGGTTCGCGCCAGCGGCATCCCGTGTAATTGGATTTGGCTACAGCGCCCCAGCATCCAACCTGGCGGTAAATGGCGATCACGTGATCGGTATCATGATCGGCTTCGAAATCCAGCAGCAACGGAGGATATCCGTTGGCTCGCAATGCCGCAGCCGCGAAAATCGCGCCCTCGAGACAGTGCGAGGTTTCTTCCGCCAGCACCTTGCGCGGCGACCATGCTGTATCTTCCAGGTGATACGGCATGTCATCAAGAAATCTCTGGATGCCGTACGGATTCTTCATGCTGCGCAGCCTGCGCAGTTCTTTTCCCGTGAAGCCAAGTGTGGAACCGGAGTTGTCAGTGGCCATTGTTTGTGGTTCAGCAATCTTCGTTATGAAGAAGTGTAGCTCAGGCACTGCGCGGCACGTCTTTGGCGTCCTTCGCGGTTCAAGGTTTGGAAGGCTCACCGGAAAGAAAGCTTCCGAGTTGCCATGCCGAATCGACCAGCATGTCAGGAACCTCCTGCTTCAGGGTGTGCGGAGCGAATCCGTAGGTGACGCCGACGGTCCACAACCCTGCATTGCGACCGGTGCGCACATCGACGTGAGAGTCTCCGACGATCACAGCGTGTTCCGGCCGAACGCCGCTCTCCTCCAGCAGTTTGCGCGCGCCTTCTGGTTCGGGCTTCTTGGTCGGAAAACTATTGCCGCCGTACACCTGCGAGAAGAACTGTCCCAGCCCGAGCGCGTCGACGATAGCCCGCGAAGGAATGACCGGCTTGTTTGTAAGCACCGCCATCTTGCGCGGATCCCGGTTCGGGGAATTCCGAATCGCCGCCAGCACCTCCGGAATTCCCGGGTAGACGGTGGTGTGATCGAGTTTGTGCTCCCGGTAGTAAGAAAGAAAGAATTCCAGGCCCTTGCGCACCAGTGTCTGGTCGCCTGCCTCGGCGCCGAGTGCCCTCTGAATCAGGATGGGAGCGCCATCACCCACATAGCTGGCGATGACGTCATCCGGCAACTCAGGCCGTTCAATGTGGCGCAACGCTGCGTTGACGGAGTGTACGAGGTCCAAACGCGAATCAATGAGGGTGCCGTCCAGGTCAAAGATCACCAATTGGATAGAGTGCGGGTCAAAGGCGCGACGGGTTCGAATCATCAGTACTCAGGATAAATGATGGCAGACGCGAGGACCGAGCTGCAACCGAGCCTTCTTGCGTTACCTGCGCTTCCATCCTTTGCTCGGCAGCCACTCCTGCCAACCGCGAGCGTGTTCAAGAATCTGTTTCTGCTGTTCTGCGGGCAACTGGAATCCTGGTTCGTCAATCGCGTGCTGTGCGATGAGCCATGCTGTTCGACGTCTTACCCGACCGTCTCTTCGGCAGACCAGCCTATTCAGCGATCAGCCGCGAAGACTCGCATTCTTGACGTGGACCGCATTCGAGGAATGTACGCCTCGGAGTTTCCCGCGATTTTAGAGGTGCCTGGC
>CAZILJ010000427.1:0-3572 GCA_964539915.1 uncultured Acidobacteriaceae bacterium
CAGGCGATAGCGCTCACAATGCAGGTCAGGCCGCGTCTTCCGCTAAGAATTCGGCGAGAGAACGGATCCGCTTCAGCTTGTCCTACCGCATGGCGATCGTTCGCGCACAGGCGATGGGCGCACTCCACTCGCGCACCATCGAGAACAGGATGGCCAGGGAAAACAGTACGAACGCTAAGCGGTTGACTCGCATCATCTTCCATTGTCACACGTTCGATGCGAGCCTGAAAACTCCAGAACTGGTCCTAAAATCCCATAATGTTGTACCCGCAGTCCACATAGATGACCTCGCCCGTAATCGCGCTGCTGGCGTCGGAGGCGAGAAACACTCCGGTATTTCCGACTTCTTCGACTTCCACACGTCGGCCCAAGGGAGCACGTTCCTCATGGCCTTTCAGCATGTCGCCGAAGCCAGCAATTCCGCGCGCGGCCAAAGTCTTGATCGGACCCGCGGAAATGGCGTTCACCCGAATCTTCTTTTTCCCTAGTTCGTAAGCCAGGTAGCGGACCGAGCATTCGAGTCCTGCTTTGGCCACCGCCATGACGTTGTAGCGAGGCACGACTTTTTCCGACGCGTAATAGGTCATGGTCAGGATCGAGCCGCCGTCTTCCATGAGAGGCGCGGCGGCTCGCGACACCGCCACCAGCGAATACACACTCACGTCCATCGCTACCCGGAAGCCTTCGCGGGTGGTGTTGACAAAATCCCCCTTCAGCTCGTCCGCCGGAGCGTAGGCGACGGAGTGCACCAGAGTGTGCAGCTTGCCTTGGCGCTCTTTCAGCTTGCCAAACAACCGCTCAATCTCCTCGTCTTTCGAAACGTCGCACATGTAGGCTTCGGCTCCGGGCAGGGACAGGATGAGGTCCTTCGCTTCCTGCTCCAGGCGCTCGTTCTGGTACGTGATGGCCAGCTTCATTCCGGCGGCGTGAAGTCCCTGGGCAATCGACCACGCGATCGAACGCTTGTTGGCAACTCCGAAAACGACACCATTACGGCCCTGCAAGTCAGCGGACATGGCGACTCCTTTAGGAATGGGCAAGAATATCAGAACGAGCAGTTAACCCGGAGGCACCGAGACACGGGCTAGCAGGGTCAGTTTGAACGAACCCACTGCCAGACGCGGAAATTCCCGGCCAAACTGGCGAATCCGGAAAGGGAAGCTAACTTCCCCGGTTCCCGCTGACTCCGGGGTGACGTATTTCACTCGGCCGCGACTTCCTCCACGGCTGGGGTTTCCACCGGCCAACTCGCCGCTACGAACGACAAGCCGTACACGGAAGCTAAAATCGCGAACGCTACCACGAGGCTCAGCCTGTGCGCCACGGCGCCTACGAGCAGAGCCAGCGCGATCTGCAGAAACGTTCCGGCAAAATAAAACGTATTCTGCACCCGTCCCATCAAGTGTTTCGGGACCATTTCCATGAGATTCGTATTCATCGCCACGCCCCCAACGCCGCGCCCCGACCCCATGATGAAATATGCCACCATGGCCAGAATCAGAAACTGCGAGATGGGGGCCGAAGCCATCGCAACCGAAACCAACGCCATGGAGAATGCAATGGCGCGGCGGCCGCCTAGGAGGGCAATGACCTGCGGCGCATACAACGCGCTGACGAATGCTCCCGTGCCCCATCCCGCACTGAGCCAGCCATAGCCAACCGGCCCCGCATGAAAGACGCGCTCACTGAGCGATGGAGTCACCACTCCACCGGTGGACATTGCGCCAAGAAACAGAGCCCAACTGATTCCGAGCAGTACGACCGCTCGATGATCGCGAAGAAAGTGCAATCCCTCGCGCAACTCATGCCAGAATCTCTCCAGTTGGCTTTCCGCAGCCACCAGGTCGACCCGCAGTTCGGTCGGGCGCAGCACGACATGGCGCCCTTTGCGCACCGCAAAGTAGCACAGAAACGAGACCACGTAGGTCGACACGTCGATCACGAGTACGCCGCCCAGACCGATGTGGTTGTACATAAAGCCCACCACTGAACCGGCGATCAGCCATCCCCCCTGCACGCCCGCCAGCAAAAATGTGTTGGAGTGCACAAACCGGTCTTCGGGAGTCAATTCTTGAATCAGCGCGGTGATGGTGGGCCAAAACATCCAGAACCCGGCGGCGACCAGCATGTTCATCAAGTAAAGTTGCCAGACATGCACGCGATGGAGAAACGCGAGGGTCGCTACAGTCATGATGATCACGGCGCGCAAAGCGTCGAGCCACATCACCAGCCGCCGACGGTCTTCCCGGTCGATAATGACGCCGGTGAAGGGAAGCATCAGCATGGCGGGAATCGTTTGCACGACCGCGAGCATCCCCAGGGCTTGTTCCGAATGCGTGGCCTGCAGAATGTACCAGGCCACCGCAGCCGAGTTCATCCCGCTGCCCAACATGGAAATCAGGTTGGCCGCGAAGACGAATCGCAACGGACGCTGGCTGAGGATCGCGCGCATCTTTCTACTTTAGCCGAAGTGGAGGATGGCTGGAATTCACTCGCAGGAACAGGGCCATGAGCGGAAGGTCCGGGATCTCTGTGCGTCACCGACTGATGGAAACTTCGCTGATTTCCGCCTTGCCTAGAGCCGCATTCAGCGCTACGATTCGCCTGCTCGAAATTTGAAGGCCATAATTTCTTGCGTAAATCGGAGGCAGCTATGAAGCGCTGCGGTGTTTCCCTGACACTGATTGTTCTTTTCCTGTCCTTCGCGGTTTCTGCCCCTCCAGCGTCTGCCCAAATCGATCGCATCACGATTGCGGCCGGGAGCGACGAAGACCACGCGCTGCAAACCATCTCAAGCGAGCAAGACCCGCAAAAGAAACTCGCCATGTACGAAGATTTCGTGCAAAAATTTTCGTCGAATGCGCCGGCAGCAGCTTACGGAAACTGGCAGATCTCGCAGGCTTACCAGGCGAGCGGCGACCTCGAGAAATCGCTCGACTACGGCGACAAGGCTCTGGCCGGATCTCCTCATAATCTCGACATCCTGGTGTCGCAAGCGGGCGTGGCGCAACAGGCCAAGAACAACGCCAAGCTCATGGATTACGCCGCAAAGGGTGGCGAAGTTTGCCGCGCGATCCCCAAGCAAAGCAAGCCCGAGGGCATGAGCGACGAGGACTTTGCCCGCCAGCTGAACGAACAAAAATCTGCCGCACAGAACGGCTGCGATTTTCTGGAGTCCTCGGGTTTCAACGTCATCACGAGCGAAACCGACCCAAAGAACCGCATGGCTGAAATCGAGAAATTCACTGCCGGCTTTCCGGATTCGAAGTTTCAGGAGCAAGTGTCGAACTACGCCATGTACACCCTGGGCCCCGGCCAGTTAAACGATCAGGTGCGTCTGCTGGCGTTCGGCGAAAAAATCCTGGCTACGAATCCCAAATCGTTGACGGCTCTGCTCCTGCTTGCCGGATACTACGCGGACGATTCCAAGCCCGGCAGTGCGGCGAAGGCCATCACCTATTCGCAGAAAGCCATCGAGATCGCCAAACCGGATGCTGCTGATGCCGACAAATCGCGGAAACTTTCCGCAGGAGTCGCCCATAACACGATCGGCTGGGCCTACCTGAAGCAGG
>CAZILJ010000428.1:0-3552 GCA_964539915.1 uncultured Acidobacteriaceae bacterium
CGAAAAGCTGATTGCGCTGCGGTGGGCAGAACTTGGGAGAGCCGAACCCACGGGATGATTGGGCCGCGATCCTGCATGTGTGCGGTCGAGTTCGGTGTCTTGCCCTCCATCTCGAGCCGGGCTTCCTCGCCGCAATTGTGAGCCAGGTCCCGCACCGTGTGCGGAAACCTGTTCCAGATATTTCCGATCGGGGGCTGGCGCGTTTTCGTGACCTCTTCCTGCAGTTCGGTCGCGATCAGATTCATTCGCTGGGAAACGGCCTGAAGGTCGAGGTCTTGCATGTTGTGCGAGAACCAGTTCCGGAGCCCCTTCTAGCTTCGTTCACGGGCTCGGGGAGGTACGCGCGACAGCTTGCAATTCGTCTGTACGCCACATCGGCATTCGCGAAAATGACATAAATTGTGCGCTTAGGCCCCGTCATTGCGATTCATCTCTGTAACCGCGGGACAGAAATATGAAGCATAGTTTGGGGGCATTCTGCTTGAGTGCACACTTTGGTGCTTGCCCACGCTTGAAGCCGGATGTCTAGCCCCTTACACTGGAAATATGCATGCGCACGTCCATGGCGCCGGTGGTCCTTCGCGGGTTTTGAAGGTTTCACTCGCCGTGACCCTGGTCTATATCGTTTTGCTGGTCGTGGCCGGCATTCGCGCGCATTCCCTGGCCCTGCTGTCTGAGGCCGGACATAATCTCTCCGACTTCCTTGCGCTGCTGCTGTCCTTGGTCGCGGTCTATTTCCAATCGCGCCCCGCCAGTTCCACCAAGACCTACGGCTACCATCGCGCGGGGGTGCTGGCGGCGCTGGTCAACGCCACTTCCCTGGTCGCAGTTTCGTTTTTTATCTTCTACGAAGCATTTCGCCGCCTGCAGCACCCGGAGCATGTGCAGGCAAGCGTGATGATGTGGGTCGCCGCTGCCGGTGTCGCCATGAACGGAGGTATCTCTCTGCTTCTGTATCGATGGAGCAGGGGAACCGGTGGCGATGTCAACATTCGCAGCGCGTTGCTGCACGAAGTCGGGGATACGCTTTCGACGGCGGCGGTCATTGCGGGTGGCTGGGTGATCCTGGTGACGGGAAATTACTGGATTGATTCCGCTCTCTCTTTCGGGATCGGCGTGCTGATTCTGTGGTCCGGCTTCGGCATCGTGCGCGAGACGCTCAACATTTTGCTCGAAGGCACGCCACGGGGTATGAAGCTGGAAAAGATCGAGTCGGCCATCCGGTCGATCGAAGGAGTAAATGAAGTCCACGATCTTCACGTCTGGAGCATCGGCTCAGAGAGCCACGCGCTTTCTTGTCATATTTCGATCGCAGACATTCCTCCTTCGGTCAGTGAACGCATCCTGCGAGACGTGAAGGAATGCCTGACGCATGATTTCCGCATTGTTCATACGACGATCCAGTTTGAGCACGTGGTGTGCGAAGTGGCGCATGGGTGCGTCATTCCAGTGGGGGAAACTGAAGAGCAGCATCATCACCACAGTCACTGAGTCCATACCGGGCCTTGAGTCTATTGCGGTTGCTGATCGTAGATCTCCCGCGCCCGCTCAATCGTGTCGGCCTCTTCCGCCGATTTGTCTGGCCGCAGCCGCACGATCCTGGGGAAGCGCAGCGCGTATCCGCTCTCATGGCGATCGGACCGCATCATGTTGTTGAATGCCACTTCCAGCACGATCTTGGGCTCCACCACCCGCCGGAATCCCTGATCTTCGACCGTGTGATCGAGGAACCACTGGGTCATGTCGGCGATCTCGACATCAGTGAGACCGGAATATGCTTTGCCGATGTTGACGAGCCGGTCGCCGTCCCACACGGCGAAGGTGTAATCGCTAAGCACGCCCACTCGCTTTCCATGCCCGTACTCCACCGCGGTGACGACGACATCGAGCGTGGCCAGTTCGCGTTTCATCTTCAGCCATGACTTGCCGCGCTTGCCCGGCGTGTAGGACGAATCGAGATCCTTGATCATCAAGCCTTCATTTCCTCGCGCCTGCGCGGCGGCGAACAATTCTTCCAATTCGTCTGCGGAACGAGCTCGAAATACAGGCGCACGGATGACGCGGGTAGGGGCGATTTCGCTCTGCTCCCCAAACGCAAATTTCCCTTGTCTGGGTTTGCTTCCTGTCTCCGTGCCTGCGTGGTGAATGACTCGTTTTGCTGCCAGCAGCTCATCGAGAAACCTGGCGCGTTCGCGCAGCGGGCGATCCATCGCCAACTCTCCGTTGGCGTAGAGCACGTCGAACGCCAGGAATGCGACGGGGATGTCCCGCAGCATCTTGTCACTGACTTTCTTCCTCCCCAAGCGCTGCTGCAAAGCGCTGAAGGGTCGTGCTTTCCCCATCTCCACTGCCTTCTGCTCGCTCACTTCCGATGCAGCCTCATCCACCACTGGCCGCGCTTTAGAAGGATCCTTGGGATATTCCCAGGCCACGATTTCCCCATCGAGAATGACGTCGTGCGGCAGTCCGGCCAGTGCTCCCGGCAATTCCGGGAACGACTGGGTGATCTCATCCCGCGTGCGCGAAAACAGCTTTACTTCGCCGCCCGCCACGTGGGCCTGCGCTCGGATGCCGTCATACTTGTCCTCCACGGCGGCCTCGGCAAAGTAACTTAACCCTTCCTCGGCTGACTCGATGGGACTCGCCAACATGAACCCCAAAGGGTGGAACAAACGCATCTGTGCCCGCGCAAGTGCTCCCCGAGATGCCAATCGGACGCTCTCGCCGATGTCTCCCAGAAGCATGTTGGCCCGTTGCACCTCGATCAGAGTTGCGCCGTAGGCTTTAGCGATCGCCTCTTCTACGAGGCTCTCCTTCAATCCAATCCGGAGATCGCCGGTCATGATCTTGATCACGTATTTAGCCTCGAGCGGAGTCGCGCGTGAAATGAGACCGCGGATGATGGGCGCCTTGGCTGCGGGCCCTCGTGCCCCCGCAATCTGACGAAAGGTCCTATCCACTTCCAGTACTCCGAGACCCTGACCGGAGCGTTGAGGAAGAAGCTCTCCTGCCACCGATCCAAGGTCACCGTGCCGTCGATAAGCGGCCGTCAAGTCGCTTTCGTCTTTGCCCGAGAGATCGGCCACAATTCGCGACAACGCTCGCCCGCCCACCTGCAGCGTGGTCTCTTCCCAAGACGGGAACGATCGCCCGGAAAGGAAGGTCGCCGCCACAGCCGCTTCATCGGTGGGACGGGACTTCAAATAGTCCGCAACGATCGCGGTCTTCAGCAGTTTTTTCGCGGTTCCGGCGATTGCTTCGCAGCATTTGGCCAACTCTTGCATGAATCCTCAATGGCAGCCCGGGCGTCCGCCGGTGCGTCCCTGTTGCCAACCACCTAACTATCGACCCAGCCTAGACTTAGCCGGCCAGGAACCAGGCCGGGATCCCTCACCACCTGTGTTACCCTAGAAGGTGCGTCGTGCCTTTTGTTAGGAGCATCTAAATCTCCGTGCGTAAACTAAAGAATTACCTGCGATTCCTCGCCGCCGTGCAACTTCTCCCCGCCCTTGAAAGTGGAGAAGAGACCCTGGTCGGCGGACAAGCCGTGCT
>CAZILJ010000429.1:0-10898 GCA_964539915.1 uncultured Acidobacteriaceae bacterium
GCGTATCGCCGAGGCCATCGGAGGCGATATCGCCCAGCGCGAGCAAGCAGAGATCCAGAAAGCTCTGCAGTTGGATCTGCCGGTCATCGCCGGGGAACCGATTCCCATCTTGTATGTGCAAATGGACGGGACCGGAGTCCCTGTGGTGAAGAAAGAGACTTTGGGTCGACAAGGCAAGGCCGACGGTCAACCCGCGCATACCCGGGAGGTCAAATTAGGATGTGTGTTCACGCAAACCACCTGGGACGAGGAAGGCTTCGCCCTCCGCGATCCGGATTCCACCACCTACACCGGGGCCATTGAAACGGCAGAAGAGTTTGGCAAGCGCATCTATCGAGAAGCGCTAACCCGAGGTTGGAACCGAGCGAAAAAGAAGGTGGTTATCGGTGACGGCGCGGAATGGATATGGAATCTAGTCGCCGAACACTTTCCGGAGGCCATCCAGATTGTCGATCTCTTCCATGCTCGCCAGCACCTGTGGGCGGTAGCGCGCCAACTCTATCCCCAGGACGAAGTCCAACAGAAAGCTTGGATGAAGGTCCACCAGAAGCGCCTGTTGGACAAGGGGAAAATCGAAAAACTGGTGGGCGCACTGCGGGCCATCTACACCGGCAATCCCGCCCTGGACGAGAAGATTCGCACCGAGGCCGATTACTTCGCGAGGAATGCAGAGCGGATGCGTTATCCCAAATTTCGCCGCCAACACTTGTTTGTTGGCTCGGGTGTCATTGAAGCTGGATGCAAGACGGTGGTCGGCTCTCGCTTCAAACAATCGGGAATGTTCTGGACCGTCCGGGGAGCCAACGCTATCCTGGCGCTGCGCTGCTCCCATCTTAATGGACGCTTTGAGGACTATTGGGAGGAGCGTCGCCAGGCTCGGGCGGCATGACATCCACTTCTATGTCGCCCACCCCTGGTCAAGGTTCTTCAAACGCATTGGGCTGCGTTGACTTCGGGCGACCCCCTGCTTAGAATCGGCCTTCTGTGATCATCCTGCCGAGCATAGGCGGGATGCTTCTCTAGAATGACTTTCCGCTTCTCATTGATCGGGCTGGTTGCATTTTGCGTGATCACCGGACCGTTCATCTACGGTCAGGATCAGAATCTTGCCGACGTCCGCCAGAAAGCCGAAGGCGGAGATCCGATCGCCCAATTCGACTTGGCCCGGGCGTACATCAATGGCAAAGACGCCGCAAAAGATCCGGTTCAGGGGCTGGCGTGGCTGCGGAAATCCGCCGATCAAGGTTATTTCGGCGCCGAGTACGCATTGGCAATCATGTATCTCAACGGTGCCGCAACCCTTCCGAAAGATCCGCACGAAGCGGGAAAGTGGTTTCGGAAAGCGGCAGCGCAACAGAACAAGGCATCCCAAGATCGGCTGTCGGAGATGTTGGCAAAGGGATTGATATCGGCAGACGAAGCGAATTGGCAAGCTGCCACCTCCACCGTGTCAAAGACTCCGCCCCAGATCCCTCCGCACTCCCCGCCCGGTTCGGCGAAGGACACAAAGGGCAAAGCAATGGCGTTCTCCTTCGGCGAAGTTGAAACTGGACTCAACGCGGGGATCACCAGCAAGCGAATGGCTACGCTTGTGCAGAAATTCGGAGTGGATTTCAAACTCAGCAGCTTCACGCGGAAACGCCTGGCAGACGAAGGCGCGGACGACAGTCTGCTGGCTACTATCTCGGCCTCCAAGCGGTCGCTCTGATCGCATCATTCGACTACAAAATCTCCAGGGTTGTGAAGTCCGCGCGGCAATCAGCTTGCGATATATTTCCAGCGTGACCAAAACGAATCTTGGGTGCCTCCTGCTGCTTTTCTCGGTGACCTCTGGGGCGAATCCGGCGTTTGCGGGTTCTTACAAATACATTCGTATTGGGAACAAAGAAGACGTTCGAACCAAGCCGGCGGCAGGGATCGCGATGATGGGTGGGGGCAGCGATCTCGACGAGGCATTTGCCTGGTTGTGCAATAAGGGGAAGGGAGGGGACTTTCTCATTCTGCGCGCCACCGGCGGTGACGATTACAACTCGTACGTGAACAAATTATGCAAGACGAATTCGGTGGCGACGCTGATCATACCCGATCGAGAGGCGGCCGAGGATCCTGCGGTCGCCAAGATCATAGAAAAATCGGAAGTGATATTTATCGCGGGAGGAGATCAGGCGAATTACGTTCGTGGGTGGAAGGGAACGCCGGTGCAGTCGGCGATTAACGAAAACATCAGGGCGGGCAAGCCTTTGGGGGGCACGAGCGCTGGCCTGGCGGTCGCAGGAGAATTCGTTTATAGCGCGATGGGAGACAAGCCGGATGACAAGAATTTGTCATCCACCGATGTGTTACAGAATCCTTATTGCAAGCGGGTTGCGCTGGAGAACGATTTTCTACGAATCCCGCATCTCGAGAACTTGCTGACGGATTCGCACTTCGTCAAGCGCGATCGCATGGGGCGATCGCTGGGATTTCTGGCACGCATTATGAAGGATGGATGGAGCCAGTTTCCGCGGGAGGTCGCCATCGACGAGAAGTCTGCGGTGCTGGTAGAGGAGGATGGGAAAGCGACGGTAGTGGGTACCGGAAAAGGAGCATATTTTTTGCGCTCTACCAAGCCGCCAGAGGTCTGCGAGAGGGGCGCACCGCTTACCTTTCGAGAGGTGAAGGTGTATCGAGTTCCATCCGGCGGGCATTTTGATTTGGGTTCGTGGACTGGCGATGGAGGGACCGCGTACTCGCTGTCCGTGGTGCGAGGAAAGATTAAGAGCACCGAGGCAGGAACACAAATTTATTGACTCTCTATGGACGCCACGAGCCAGCCACAGTGCGGCGCGGTTCGGCATTCGGCGCGCGGGACCACATTCGGTCCGCGATCACTGCGTACGCGGCGAAGAAAAAAACGCTCCCCCACGCGGGCCTGTAATACGGGAGCACGAATGGGAAAGGGTTCATGGAGGCGTGAAAGATTGCCGTCGCCTGAATCGAACCGCTAGAGCGGTTGTAGAACGAGGTCAGAATGATCGTCAGCGGGATCAAGGTCACGACGCGCAGCAAAATTTCTTGCACCAGAGTGAACCCGACGGGTCGGTAGTAATCGAGCGGCGTGCCATAGCGCCCGGAGGAGTTCACGCGCACAACCCGCCGGTCAGACGGTTCTTGGAGATTGGCATGATGGGCCAGCCATCGAAGGAGACAAGTTCGACCTCACCTTGTATGTTCAAGCGGAGAGGGCTCGAAGGAATCCCATAAATGCGTTTGGTCAGCGAGCAGGTGCCGTTGGCAAAAAGTTCGAGCACTGATCCGTCGAGGAACAGGTGCAGGCGCATGGGCGATCCAGCGGTGCCGGGGAGTGGCGCGGCGTTGCCGTTCACCTCGAGCTCCCGACCGCCGGATCTGGTCGCGCAGGAAACGGTGGCGAAGTTTTCGCCGGATTCAGATTGCAGGTGAATGGCAAACGCGTCTGCTTTGGGAAGCAATTCAAGAAGTAATTCGGCGGCGAAATCATGTATGCGGAAACCGTCGAGGATCTTCTGTCGAGCCGTTGCGTCCGCGCCGGCATTCGTCTGAGTGCGCATGCCGCGTAATTGCTCGGCTGCGGGAGAGACTTTCATGGCTAATTCGCCTTCCGGGTTCAGTGAAAGGACGCGGGGGAGCGACATAGCCCCTGCCCATCCGGCTGCGATCAGGTCAGCGTCCGGCCGGGTTTCGGTAATCCATCCCCAAAGGATGCGATTGCCGTCGGCGTCGAGCATTGACTTGGCGGCGTAGTAGGCACCCCAATCGACCACGCCTTCTTTTTCCGGCGTGAAACGCTGATGTGCATAGGTGCCGACCTTCCAGCGAACTTTTCCCATCGTAGAAATCAGAAGCACGTGTTTCGGACCCAGAGGGAAAAAGTCGGGGCACTCCCACATTTCTCCGGAGTCGACGGGGTTCACGGAATTGCTCGCACCGGCTGAGCCTTCGACCAAAGGATGCAGATAGGTCCAATGCCGCAGGTCGGGCGACGTATATAAGAGGATGGCTCCGCCTTTGTTGCGGATGCCGGAGCCGAGAATGAGCATCCACGAATTGCCTTCGCGCCAAAGGCAGGGATCGCGGAAGCCGGTGACGGCGAGACCCGCGGGTGGCGAAGCAATCACTGGCTCAGGGAGTTTTTTCCAGGTACTGAGGTTCTGGTCTTGCGCCACGGCTAAGCACTGCACTTCGCGCCAGGTGTGAACTCCGTCGCGCAAGGTTGCCTCGGCGTCAGAGGATGGAGGGGCGACGCCTGTGTAGAGCACTGTGGGCGTGCCATTGTCGAGAACTGCGCTGCCGCTAAAAACTCCGTCTCGGTCCGGTCCGGCGGCCGTGGGATCAAGGGCAATCGCTTGCTGATGCCAGTGAATCATATCGGGACTAGTGGCATGAGCCCAATTCATATTGCCCCAAGTTGCACCCTGAGGATTGTACTGGTGGAACATGTGGTAGACGCCGCGGTAGAAAATGGGTCCGTTCGGATCGTTCATCCAATTGCGCGCGGGCATCAGGTGAAACTGCGGGCGACGAGGGTCAGCGGCAAGTTTGCGGCAGAGGGCGGCGCTGTCCGTGTCGGCGATGTTGGTTGGTACGACGAGCGGCGAGAGGCGAGTCGAGGTCGGCGCCAGCGCGGCGGCACTGGCGATCTGCAAGAAGGTTCGTCGGGAAACTGTCATTTTTCAGCACCGCGAAAATTGATGCCGGGCTCGCGACTGAGTTTCGCATTATGTCATACCACAGCAGTGCGGCTTGGGCGTTGGATATAACGCGAAAAAGGTAGACATATTCCATCCCATCGTGTGGCAACGTCCCTCCAGTCTCGTCTGTTTCTTTCACCTTCTCTTCATGACTCTACTCGCGATGAACTTGGTTTCTTTGGGGCAGACGGGAGCGTTTGCCGCGAAATCTCCAGCGCGGCAAGCGCTCGAGCAGGGGCAAGAAGCGCTTAGGAGCGGGAATATCGCCGGAGCCAGGGCGGAGTTTGAGAAGGCTGTACGGCTCGCTCCCAATGATGCCGAGGCGCAATCGGCGCTGGGGTGGGTTCTCGCCCAGCAGGGCGAACCCGATGCGGCGGTGACCCACCTTCGAGCCGCGATTCAATCCAAGCCAGGATTTGGTTGAGCCCCGGCTCAGTTTGCCGGGCGTTCTTTGGCAGCAAGGCAAGGCCGCCGAGGCCGAGCAGGAGGCTCGAGCGGGGATCAGGATTGCGCCGGGAAACGCAGAGGCTCATCGCATGTTGGCAAAGATTTTGAGCCAACGGCCAGGAGATGAGGCTCTCATCGGAGATGAAGCGCGCGGTGGAACTTGCCAGGAAGCGCGCCGACTTGCGAGATGGACCGGGAACGACCCTGGCGCAGAGAAATCAGTTCGCTCGACGCGGAGGCCTCGTTCGCAGAGGCTTTGCGGTTGCGGCCAAACCTTGAGCAGGCGAATTTTCATCTGGGCGTAGTTCATTTGCAGGGACAGCCGCCATTGCGTAATTCCGCTCAGCCATCAGTTCGGAGCCGAACTACGCGGCGGTTCATTATCAGTTAGGGTTGGCGTTGATCGAGCAGGGACACAACGACGAGGCTACGCAAGAATTTCAAAAGGCTCGGGCGTTCGATCCTCAATTTGGCAGTGCCGGGGAAAGAGGAAGAGGCGAAAACAGTAAGGCTAATTCCAAAGCCCGGTCACGCCCGAATACCCGCGCAGTTATTTCACACGCTTCAGCCACCCCCCGGGATAGAACGTCAGCAGGAACTTCTCGCGCTCGTGATCCGCCACGAAGTTGTCATTCGTCTTCAGGAACTCCTGAACGGCCTCCCACGGACCCGGCCCCCAGCGAGGCGCCACGGGATGGCCGTTGAGGTTGGTATCCTGAACGACGAGGTAACTGCCCGGTGTGACCAACTTTGAATAGATCTGCATTTCTTTCAGGACGTGGTCCTGGGTATGCAGCGAGTCCAGGGTCACCAGCACCTTTTTATTCGCAACCTCTTCGGCGACGTGGTCGGTAACCTTGGGATCGATCGAACTGCCGATGATCATTTCCACGCGTTGCTTCCATAGCGGCAGCTTCGAGGCGTCCTCCACTTTCGGCGCCACATCGATGGTGATCACCTTGCCGTTCGGGTTAACGTTGGAGAGTACGGATGCGTAGAATAGGGTTGTTCCCCCATTCATTGTGCCGGTTTCGATAATGTAGTCGGGGCGGAGTTCGCTGATAATCTCTTGCATGCTCCAGTTGTCGGTCGGCGCCTGCTCTGATCGTATGCCCAGCCAGCGAGTGTTAGCCCAAATGGCGGAACTGTAGTAGAGCGTTCGAAACTGCTCGATAACTGTTTTTTCGGTTCCCGCCGCGATCCACTGGCTGTGGTAGTGGACGGCCAGAAGGAACTCAGCAAGGGCGAGAGCGAGTGACACCCCCGCCATAATTCTTAGGAAAGTTCTAGAAGAAGAGGCGCTGACCTGTGTACCCACGGATCCGCTCATTCAGAGATCTCCTGGTTTGGGGAAACATCCGCGCAGTGGTAGGCCGCCACACGGAGAGCGCTCAGTACGACAACGCTCATTCTACAGTTCTCGAGACGGAGTGCGTGGGAGGTCTAATTCTTTTCGGAACCAATCACCTGAGTTCTTTGGGCGCGTGGTCCGTGGCCATCGCAGACAGATCCAAAATCGCGCTTGGTTGCTGCGATTACGGACTGAGACCAGGTCGGTCATGACCGGAACTCCATCTGCGATCTTCACGTGAAGGAGGCCCTCGAACGGCGTCAGTTCGGTCAGCTTCGCAACTTTCAGCCGCTGTAGCAGTTCCTTCACAGAGTCCTCCCGGCGAACATACTCGACCGCGGCCTGTGTGCCAAAGGTGGAGTTCCCCCCAAGAATCAGGATGAAGTGAGGGGTCGAGGCCCGGAAGCAGGCTGACCACAGCGCAGTCTTCCAATTCCTCGGTTCCCGGGATGCCGAGCAGCTTAAGGTTTTTCGAGGGTGAGCCAACGAAAATGAGGTGGTTGTTCTTGGCGTCGTCCAGAGAGAAGAGGGCGCCGCGCTTGAACTCGAATCGGACGGCTGAGAAGGTTGAAGACACGGTCCAATTGATGGATCGCATACCACTCGGCGCTCATTTCAGCATTGGATATAATGCGAAAAAGGTAGAGCATCTTCCATCCCCATCGTGTTCCGACGTCCTTCCAGTCTCGTCTACTTCGGTGGCTTCCTTGGCGTGACGATTCTCGCCATGAACGCTGGCTCGCTGGCACAGACGGGAACTGCTGCGGCGAAAGCGGCGGAGAAGCAGGCGCTGCATCGTGGGCAAGAGGCGCTTAAGAACGGGGATATCGCCGGTGCCAGGGCTGAATTTGAGAAGGCGGCGCGACTGTCTCCGAATGACGCGGAGGCGCAATCGGCTCTAGGATGGGTTCTGGCCCAGCAGGGGGAACCGGATCGGGCGCTAACCCATCTTCGAGCCGCGATCAAGGTTATGCCCGGATTGGTGGAGCCGCGGCTCACACTGGCAGGAGTGCTCTCCCAGCAAGGGAAGTCTGCGGAGGCAGAACAGGAGTCACGAGCGGCGGTTAAGATTGCGCCGCGCAACCCGGAGGCTCACCGCATGTTGGCAAGGATTCTCAGCCAGCGGTCTGGCGATGAGGCTTTATCGGAGATGCGGGGGGCGGTCAAACTCGCGCCTGAGCGTGCCGACCTGCAAGATGAACTGGGAACGATCCTGGCGCAGCGAAATCAGTTTGCGGACGCGGAGGTCTCGTTCCAAGAAGCCTTGCGGCTGCAACCGAATCTCGAGCAGGCGCACTTTCATCTGGGCGCTGTTCATTTGCAGGGAAAACAACTGGAGGAGGCTGCGAAGGAATTAAACCAGGCGGTTGAACTCGCCCCGCAAGATGCTGCGGCTCATTATTACCTGGCGAAGACTTTGACTGCGCAATCCAAGAATGCAGATGCGCTCGAGGAATTACGCAAGACTGCCACGCTGAAGCCGGAGTGGTTTGAAGTGCAGATTGAGTTGGGGCTTGCCTGCCAGCATGCTGCCGACAGCGAGGGTGCGGTGGCCGCTTTCGGCGAGGCGGTCAAGCTGCGGCCCCAGGATGCCGAGGCGTACAACGATCTAGGTTTGGCGCTATTGCAGAAGGGAGACGCGGTCGGCTCGATTCCACAATTCGAGACCGCAGCACAACTTCGTCCGGATGACGCCGCGTTTCGCGGAAACTTGGCCATCGGATACATGCAGCGGGCGGACTTCGATCGCGCCATTACAGAACTGGAGACGGCCATCAAGCTGGCTCCGAAGGATGCGTCGTTGCACTACAACTTGGGGCTCGCCTACAAGCTGAAGGACCAGCTCGACAAGGCGGTTTCCGAGTTTCAGAATGCGATTGCGTTCGAACCGGACTTGGCGGATGCGCACTACACGCTCGGCGTTCTCTTCTGGCAACGAGGCGAATTCGACAAGGCGACGGCAGAATTGCAAACGGCGATTCGGAATCAGCCCAACTATGCGGAAGCGTATTACACGCTGGGAACGATTCTGAAGCAGCAGGAAAAGCTGCCGGAAGCCGCCACCGCCTTGCGGGAGGCGATCCGGTTGCAGCCTGACTTTGCCGGAGCGCATACCACGCTGGCTGCGGTGCTGCGGCAGCTCGGGGATGCTCAAGGTGCCTCCGAGGAAGCGCAGAGGGGAGCGAAAATTACTGCTTCCACGAACCGTCTGCAGGCGGCGACGTTTTCTACGAACTCAGGAAAAAGACTGCTGGGCGCGGGCGATGTGGACGGCGCGATCTCCCAGTTCCGATCGGCCATAAGTTCCGACCCGAATTATGCGGCGGCGCATTATCAGCTGGCTACGGCCTTGGACCGGCAAGGCCACAAGGATGAGGCGAAGCACGAGTTTCAAAAGGCGGCGGAGTTGGACCCGCATTTGACCGCGCCGAAGCGCTAGAAGGACGGTCTGTATCTGCGATGCAGGAGCAAAAAGCCTGGCCCGCAAGAAGGGCTAACGAATCTGGCACACAATCCTGATCTCAGCGAAGATGGGTTAGTTTAAAGGCTAGTTGCCGCGCTTGCGAATGGCCAGCAAATCGGTCTTGACGGGAACGCCGTGCGATACCTTCACGCGCAACAAAGCTTCGAATGGCATGAGATCGGTGGCTTTGGAGACTCCTAGTCGACTCAGTAGTTCGGCGAGAGAATCTTCGCGACAGACGTACTCGGCGGCAGCCTGAGTTCCCATCGTGGTAGTTCCCGCCAGAATCAACGTGGAACGCACCGGGTCGATGCCCGGCTCAAGGCCGATGACGGCATAGTCTTCGACGATTGGCTGGTTCGAAGGACTGGCGATATACGTCTTAGACTCGCCGGGGTCGGGCTGGAGGTTGACCACTTCTACATCTCCATCGCGAGGTACTGGCGCCTTGCGAAAAACGAACTGCTGAGTGCCGGGGATCTCGAGCAGGGTGAGGTTCTCGGCGGGAGAACCGATGAAGATCAGATCGTTGTTCTTGGCGTCGTCGAGCGAAAACAGGGCGCCGCGCTTCACTCGGATCTGGCGGTTGAAGAGAGTGAAGACGCGGTCGAGTTGATGAACGGCGAGCACTTCTCCCACGCCTGTGTAGTGGTCGAGAATCACCCCGCGAGGATCAGAAGCGGCGTTGAAGTAGTGCATATTGGTATTCGGATGCCCGACGAAGCTGGCATTGCTGAAGATGACCCAAGGCTGTTGCGGCGAAGTGACGAAACGATTCCAAAAAATCTGATAAGGGGCAGGGACGGGTGGGCTGGCAGCGGCCTGGGTGCGCACGCGCTGCGAAAGCAGGTAGGCGGTCGTCGAAAAGGTCGCGGCTAGCAGAACCGAGAGAACTACAACGGCGATTGCCCATCCACGAATCGACGGAGATTGCTCCTCTTTTTTCTTGACGCCCGGTTCAAAAGCGAGAGTTGTCGCCGATTGGGTTCCCGGCTTGGGCGGACGGAGGTGGAACGTGAGCGCGTACGAACCCTTGGGAATCTCCACCACAATAGGATCGTCGGGGCCCTCATTGGCGTAGTATTCGGCGAGTTTGACTCGCAGGCGGCCGGCCTGCACCCGAACCGTCGAGTCACTCTGAGGGTCGAATCCGGCAGGGCGCCCCAGAACTTCGGTAGCGATCTGGTACTCCTTGAGGGCGGTGCCGGGATGATCAAGCGAGTGTTCAGCGAGATACCGGAGCAGTTTGCACAGCGATTCGGAGCCGTGCAGGCTATGACTTTTAATAAGTTTATCTATTTGCTGGAAGCATTGCTCCCGACTGATCGCGACGGTGTGGGTGACGGCCATATTACAAAGAAGTAACGGGAATACGTATCTTACTGTATTACTTGGCCTTGTTACCTGTAACGGTATCAAACCTAGTGAAACTTAATCCAGATAATTGTTTTGTACTACGAGTGCACTCTGCCAAGTCAAGTCTCCCTTTGCATTTCCAGGGCACATCTTGTTTGACAGGTTTCAGGAGGAAGTTCATGAAAAGGTCAGTTTGGATCTCAGTGGCTGTGTTCAGTCTACTGTGCAGTCTGTGGGTGCCGAGCGCACTCGGTCAGGCCGTCTACGGCAGTATTTTGGGCACGGTAACCGATCCGTCCGGGGCGGCCGTGGCTGGAGCGAAAGTCACGGTCACCAGTCAGACCAAGAATGTTTCCACCGAGGCCACCACGAATGAGAGTGGCAACTACTCGGTAACTCATTTGATCCCCGATGTCTATTCTGTCCGGATCGAAAACACAGGATTCAAGACGATCGAGTTCAAGAACATCCAGGTCAATGCAGATAGCGGTGAGAAGGTGGACGGTCAATTTCAAGTGGGCTCCGCCAGCGAGCAGGTGGAAGTGACGGCCGAGGCCCCGCAGCTCAAGAC
>CAZILJ010000430.1:0-10418 GCA_964539915.1 uncultured Acidobacteriaceae bacterium
GTATGAGTCCACGCTGAAGATATACAAAGAGCTCACCGATCAGGGCATTGAGCCGCATTCCGAACAGTGGAAAGCCGAGATCGCCTGCAAGCTCGATCGGCACAAAGAAGCGATGCGCCCTCGGCTTTATCCGGAGATTCCGCCGCAGCGTTATGCCTGCTTTTATCCCATGGACCGGCGCCGGGGCGAAGACAAGAACTGGTATCAACTTCCTCTCGAAGAGCGGGCCCGCCAGATGAACGAGCACGGCCTGATCGGACGGCGGTACGCCGGGGAAGTGAAACAGATCATCAGCGGGTCGATTGGTTTCGATGATTGGGAGTGGGGCGTGGACCTGTTTGCCGACGAGCCGTTGGTTTTCAAGAAGCTGATTTACGAGATGCGCTTTGACGAAGTGAGCGCGGTGTATGCGTTGTTTGGTCATTTCTATGTGGGCGTGCGAGTGCCGGCGGTGCAACTGGAGAAGTTGCTGGCGGGAGAACTTCCCGCCCTCAAATAGATTACCCAGGCTACTCTTCCCTACTCGAAGGTGTGTGGGTATTCCGGCGGCTGGCCCAGGTATCGATCACCGTTCGTTTCTCTCTGTCTGCGGAGATCCGAACGAGCAGCCGCGACCCGCCTCATTGCGAATGAATTCCCTGCCCTGCGCGTTGACCAGATTCCACGGCCAGTCGGGCAATTGCTGGCGGTAGAAATCCCAAACTTGATTCTCATGCGTGGAGATTGACGCCAGATCGATGGTGCAAGACCAAAGTGTACTTCTTTTAATTTCGCGCGTGTCGGCTTGGACATTCCACCCGAGCTGCTGCTATGTTCCTTCTCGTCCGATCATTTCCATGCAAACAGTATAAGGAGACAAAATGTCCATCTTCGGCCTTATTGAATATAAAGACGCCAGCCCGGAAGTGCGCGCCGTCTATGACGACATCATGACCACGCGCAAGACAGACTGGATCAATAACTTCTGGAAGGCCATCGCGCACGATCCCGCGACACTGAAGCGTACGTGGCAAGACATCAAGCAGATTATGGCGCCGGGGGCGCTCGACCCTGTCACCAAAGAGCTTATTTATGTTGCCGTGAGCGTCACCAACCAGTGCAACTACTGCATCGCCTCGCACACGGCATCGGCGCAGAAGAAAGGCATGACGGATGCCATGTTCAAAGAGTTGATGGCGATCGTCGGCATGGCCAATGAGACCAACAAGATGGTCACCGGATATCAGGTGGAGATTGATGAGCAGTTCAAGAGCGGTCGTTCGTAATTTCGCCGTTCAACGTTAGAGATCTAATGAAAGACGAAGTTAGACTCTGGGTGAATGCATGCTCTGAAAGACCTGAAGTGCGAAGAACGCGAAGTGCGCAAACTAAACCCCAGGGACCAAGGACAAATATAGGAACTACCGAGCGGGTGAATCGAGAAAGATCGTTTGGCGATCTCATTCATAATGAAACCGGAGTGAAAGGCTATTTTCCGGCCGATCGCCTGAATTTCCATTCATGCGCCTTCATGTCTACGCGGCGGCCGCGGAAGCGTACGCCTTCCGTTTCCAGGCGCAGGCGCTGTTCGATCGCGGAATCGCCCGTCAGTTTGATCGCGCCGCCGGCTCCCAGGACACGCTGCCACGGCAGTCCGAATCCGCGCCGGAGAATGGCTGCCACCTGCCGCGCCGCTCCCGGAAATCCCGCCGCCTGCGCGACACCGCCATAGGTCGATACTTTGCCACGCGGAATTGCGCGAATCGCCTGCTCGATACGCAGACGCATCTCTCCCGCTCTGTTCGGATTGACCTTCTTGGCGCGAGAAGCGCGCCTTGCTGGCCTCACAGTCCAATTGACTCCGCGATGAAGTAGCCGCGCCCGGAACTACGCCGCAGCGCGGAAAGATTCGAGCGCGTCATACTCGGAGTTGTGGACATCAAACACCGTCAACAACTTAGTGACCTGCATCAAATCTCCGACGCGCTTGGTCAGGTTCGCCAGTTTGATGGTTGCCCCTGAGTTATGCGCTGTGGTATGCAGCGCCACCAGCGTGCCCAAGCCCCCGGAATCGATATAGTTGACTTCGCGCAAGTTGAGCACAATCCGCTTGATGTTGTCGGCGATGGCCTTTTTGACTTCGTCGCGCAGGAGGGAGGTCTCATCCCCGAACACGATCCGGCCATTGCACTCGATGGCCAGAATTCCGTCCACCGTTCTCTTGGTAAGTTTCAATTGCATCGCAGCTCTCCTTTGCGGGTCGCCGCTGAATTGCATTACCCCCAGCCGCATCCGCCGTCATTCTTGAGGCAACAGCCTAACGCGTACGGCAAACGTTAGCAAGCCCGTGCCATTCGGCCGGAGCGCGTATAATCCCCACATTCCGTCGGGGAAACTCATGGTTATCAACCACTTCACCTCCGCCGTTCCCGTCGTGGCTACGTCTGACGTAGCTGGCACGGTTCGCTATTTTGAGCAGACGCTCGGATTCAAACAGCAGTGGACTTGGGGAGACCCTCCGGTCTATGCCGGGGTCCGCGCCGGCGACGCACTGCTCTACGTAACGCACGACGCCGACTTGGCGAGCACGATCAAGGAACGGCAACTGGCTCCTGACATCTTTCTGTGGGTCACCGATATCGACAGCGTGTATGCGCAACATCGCGCTGCTAAGGCCGACATCGCTGAAGAATTGACCATGCGCCCGTGGGGAGTGCGCCAATATGTGGTGCGCGAGCCTAACGGATACCTGCTGAAAGTCGCGGAATCGCAGAAAGAAGAAGAAGAAGAAGAAGAAGAAGAAAAACCCGCTACAAAATAGTTCGCCACCCCGGTTTCTGTGCATTCTCGCGCCCTCAATGTTTTGTAGGGACCCGAGCAACGCGGCCTGTCCGTCACGTATAATCGACTTTTCCGCCCATGAGTTATACCGTCCTGGCCCGCAAATACCGTCCGCAGAAGTTCTCCGAGGTCATCGGGCAAGAGCACGTGACCCGCACGCTGCAGAACGCCATCGAACAGGGACGCAGCGCGCACGGGTACATCTTCAGCGGACATCGCGGGATCGGGAAGACTACGGTGGCCCGCATTCTGGCCATGGCTTTAAACTGCCGCTCAAAAGACAGGCCGGTTGCGGAACCCTGTGGCGTCTGCGAATCCTGCACGGAGATTCGCGCGGGCAACGCGGTGGACGTCATTGAAATCGACGCGGCCACCAACCGCGGGATCGACGAGATCCGCGAACTTCGCGAGGCCGCGCGTTACCGTCCGGCGCGCGACCGGTTCAAGATTTACATTCTCGACGAAGCGCACCAAATCACAGACGCCGCTTTCAATGCGCTGCTGAAAACGCTGGAAGAGCCTCCGGACCACATCGTGTTCATGCTGGCCACCACGCAGCCCGAGGACATTCCGCAGACCATCCGGTCGCGCTGCCAACACTTCAGCTTCCGGGCCGTGAAGTTTGACGCCATCGTCGCGCAGTTGCGCGATCTGGTCACGCGGGAAACAATTGAAGCCGACGACGATGCGTTGGCCCTGCTCGCCGAGGCCGGCGACGGCTCGATGCGCGATGCGCTGTCCATTCTCGACCAGGCCATTGCATCATCCGGTGGAAAGATCACCGCGGATTCAGTGCGCAACCTGGTCGGCGCCGCGCCCGCTCACATTTTGGAGCAAGTGATGCAGGCGGTATCGGAGGGCCGCAGCGAGGAAATTCTGCGGCAGGTCGATCACCTGATCAGCGAAGGTCATAGCCCGACTCACTTTGCCCGCCAGATGGTGCGGTTCCTGCGCAACGCCACGGTCGCGAAAATCGCCGGCAAAGATTCTTCGTTGCTGCAGGTTTCGAGTGAAGAACGGGAGCGCGTGGCCCGGGTTGCCGAATGGTTCGGCGAAGAAGATCTGACGCGTCACCTGCAGATCATGCTGCGAACGCACGGCGAACTGGGATACAAGCAGGAACAGCGTTTCCACCTTGAACTCGGCCTGCTCAAAATGGCGCACGCACAAAAATTGCTGCCCATCGAGCAGTTGCTTAGCGATGTGGCGGCGGCTCCGGTTTCTGGGGGTGCGCAAAGGCCTGCCGCGAGACCAGCCATTGTGGGAGGCGCACCGAGTCCTGAAGCTCGACGGACAGAAACCGGTGCTGCCGAGCGTCCAAGTTTTGTCTCTCCGTTCGCCGCGGATTCAGCCCGCAAAGGAACGCCCAGGCAGGAAGCCTCATCGGATCCTGCGTCAGCGACTGGGCCGCGGATCGTCGCGTCAGCCAGCGCTCCGGAGCCTGTGATCATGGGTTCGGCTGCGCCTGTGCTGATGCGGGATCTGGCTTCCGATGACAGTTCGGATAGAGACGTGGCTGGCTACGGCTCGGCAGCAGCCAAACCGTCGGCGCCAGAACCGCGACCACAGGTCGAATCGCAAGCTGAACCAATTCAACCTCGAACGGCTGTAGCCGTCGCGGAGACGCCGTTGGAGCATCTGCAGGACGCAGTTCTGCAGGCTCTGACGGACGGCAATCAGCGCATCCTGGTATCGATGCTTTCGGCGGGCGAGTGGAGCGTGCAGGGGAACGAGTTGGTGATCAAGATCGCCGAGTCGCAGACCGTGATCGAGATGTCGCTGGGCTCGGACGCGAAGCGGTTGGCGATCGCATCCGCCAGCGGAGTTCTGGGCCGTGCGGTGAAGTTGAAAGTCGTTTCCGGCGCAAGCGTGGCTCCGCTGGAAAACAAGCGCAACGGCGCGCCGCGTCCTTCTGGGCCGGGCGGTCGAGGGCGCGCCGAGCAAGACCCTGTCGTCCGGCGCATGCAAGAGAAATTTGGGGCGCAAGTGCGGACGGTGATCGATTACAGAGATAAACGGTGAAGGGCAGGTTTCAAGGTTTCAAGGTGCATTGTCAAAACGACCTCATTCCGGAGCGTTCATCGTCCTTACCAGGCGTTGGAAGTTCTCGAACCTTGCAACTTTGAAACCTTGAAATGTGGAAACCTGGAAATGTGGGGTGCTATGGGCGGATTCAATCTGCAAGAATTGATGTCGAAAGCTAAATCGCAGTACGACTCGCTGCAGAAGAAGATGCAGGAGACGGTCGTCGAAGCCACGTCCGGTGGAGGAACCGTCACTGCGAAGATGGATGGGCGCAAGCAATTGCTCAGTTTGCGCATCGATCCGGAAGCGGTGAAATCGGGCGACGTGGAGATGCTGCAAGACATGGTGCTCGCAGCCATCAACGAAGCTGCGCGAAAAGTCGACGCGCAAATGCAATCGACGGTAGGCGGAATGCTCGGAGGGCTCGGCATCCCCGGACTCTAGCCGATGATTCATTGAACCAATGATTCCTGGGTTCAATCTCTAACTTCCCAATGTCCAAATTTGCAGAACCCATGTCGCGGCTGATCGACGAACTCAAGAAGCTGCCAGGCGTCGGCGCGAAAAGCGCGCAGCGACTGGCGTTCTACATCTTGCGCGCCAGCGACGAAGACGCGGAGGCACTCGCTGCCGCCGTCCGCGACGTGAAGGCCAGCCTTCGCCTGTGCTCGGTGTGCAACAACATTACCGACGTTGACCCCTGCGTCTACTGCACGAGCGCCACGCGCAACCAGCGGCTGGTGTGCGTGGTGGAGGAGCCTACCAACATCGCTGCCATCGAGAAAACCAAACACTTCAATGGCGTCTTTCACGTGCTGCACGGCGCCATCTCTCCATTGCATGGCATCGGGCCGGAGCAGTTACGAATCTCGAACCTCGTCAGCCGTGTGGACGCCGGCAATATCGACGAAGTGATTGTTGCCACCAACCCTACTATTGAGGGTGAGGCTACTGCTACGTATTTGTCGCAACAACTGAAACGCGCAGGGGTGAAAGTGACCCGCATCGCCATGGGCATTCCCGTGGGCAGCGATATCGAATACACGGACGAAATCACCATGCTGAAGGCCATGGAAGGCCGACGGGATATGTAAGAAGCGACAGGTGTTGATTAGCCACCAAGACTGCGGGGATTTCGCTCGAACCCCCGTTTTCCTGGTGCAAGTTGTGCAAGATTTTGCTTTTGCCCCGCCACGAAGATCACACTCGATTGACGTCTCACGGCACGTACAGTAGCAAGATGTATAGCATTATCAATAGCTTACAATATATTTTTACAACTACCACATGATATGGATGCTTGGTACGGTATTTGCATCATCCTTCGAAGTCTGTTGCCCCGTGCTCGTTCACTTCGATCAGTGGACTGGTTTTGAGGACAGCGGTGACCAGAACTAGAAAAGCCCCTCAGAACTAGTAGCGCCGAACTGAGATGGAACCGCATCTAACTCGGCGTAAAGGAAACCGGGCCAATCAGCCCGGTTTTTCTTTTTCCGTAAGATTTGAGTTACCACTCAATACGAGATTTCTGGCTCGAGGAAAACGTTCAACTCTTCCTCCACGCCGGCTAAGCCTTCGGGAAGAGTTCCGCGATTATATTCCGCCATGCGATTCTTCCACTTCAAGAAGTCGGTGATGCTTTGGGGCTCGATGCGGACTTCCACGCGACGGAGGCTAGCGAGCAACAGATTCATTTCGTAGCGGAGGCCCACGGCTGTACGCAAACTCTTCGCGGATGCTTGGACCAGTTCGATTCTTCCGCGACGAAGTTCTAACAGTCCCCAGCCCGGGGGCAGTTCCCCAGGCCTGAGCAAGGTTGGAGGCGTTAGATAAAAGCGCTCGCAGCCGACTCCCTGCTCGGGCTTCTGACGGAAGGGCTTAGCGCGATCCGCGAGGAAATCTGCGCGCGTGACTTTGCACTCTACGAGGACGGAGTGGTTGGCGCGTTTCCATCCAATCGCGTCGGGCATTTCGCCGTTGACGCAGGCTTGCTCGGACAGCACCACACCGCAGCGATACGATCGCAGCCATCGTACTGCTCGTTCCACCAGTTGCGCGTGAGTCATTACAAAGTTGTAGCTGGAGAAGAAGCTGCGCGGAAGTGCCTGGAAAGCTACTAGCGGACTGCGGCAGACCTTCTAGCTAAGCCAGCCCGAACCTCGGAGGCTAAAGCCCACACGAATAACGCGACGCTGATCGCAGCGCTGAGAGTGCTGCGCCACCCAAAATCTGAGTTCTTCCGCAGGCTGGCAGGTTGTTGAAACCTCAGCGATGGCTGGCCTCGAACGCAAATTTATTCTTGAAAATGAATTCGTTGTTTTGGCGTCGGTAGTAAAGGCAAGGAGTGCTTCATCGGCTTTACGACCACCGCACGGCGGAGGACGGTTTCGAGTAAATATCGTTCGGCGGCGACGGCTTGAGCGGTGGGACTTGCAGTCACGAAACCCTCTGCGGCAATCACTAATGCTTCGTGCAGTGGCAACTTCGCGGTCTTTCGCAGGAATCCATTGGTCAGACGTCTGTGATCCTTGGAATGGGCAACCGCGTTTTCGATCCGCAGACGGCGGATGTGGCCGTCGTGCGCGGCGTCGAAGGCATTGGCCAATCTCAAGATGGCTGCCAACTGGATCGTGATTTTCTGTGCGACGGGGAGCAGGTCGCGAAGGGCTTTGTGGGCGCGCGTGGGAAATGCGCCGCAATGAAAGCGTGCGACCACGGCGGCTCTCGCCATGTTCTCGGGTTTCCAGCCTAAGGGCGTGCCGTGGGCTTTGATCAGTTCCTGCGATTCTTTGTGATGTCCTTTGTTGCCCTTTGTCTTGCCTACGTCGTGCAGCAGTGACGCGACGTAGAGGCATGAACGCGCGTCCGCCGCGTCGCCATTCAGCGAGGTCAGAAGTCCCACAGCGACGAGGCCGTCGTAGAGTTCGAGCGCCAATCGGGCTACCCGCTCGGAGTGGGCGAAGTCCGGGTCGAGAGCCTTCGCCCACAACTTCAAGCGACGCGTCGCAATCTCTTGGATCTGTTTGCCTTGTGGCAACCCGGCACGCCATGTGCTCCAGAGAGACTTCGTTCCGACCGTGGCTTGTCGGTAAGCCTCGATGCGCTTTGAGCGCTCTTGGAGAATGCGGTCGTGCCAACGCTGGCGCGATAGGTCGTCCGGGAAGACGTGGCAGGCAAGCGCGGTCGCCCACAAGACGTCGAGGTCGTGAACCTCGCCGAGCAAATCCTGCATGTGCTTGAGGTCGTTGCTCCAGGCCTTGTGTTCCTCAGGAAGGAAATTTTCGACGATGTAGCGAAAGCGTTTGATGCCGATGCGCAAGGTATGAAATGCAACTTGCGAGCGATTGCGCAGGGCGCGGGTGTGAAGATCGCGGGCCGCAGTCCAGCGTTCGAGCGCGAGGTGTTTGAATACCGCACTACCTGGCCGAATGCGGGCGGTGCGGAGTGGAAGAATCTGGCTCCATTGACGCCACTGTTTGAGGTCGAATTCGTCGAGTGCGGCGCGGGCTTCGTGCTTCTGCTCGGTTTCGCGTGACTTCAGAATTTCGAGTAGAGCGTGGGCGGCGGGACCGTGCTGGGGGTTTTCTTCGTGGTCGGTCGAGGGATCTACGTTTGCCGCATTCTCAATATTCTCTGGCGATTCCGCAGGGGCGGGCGAGGGCGCCCTCCCCACATTGATTGGGGTGGGATGAAGTTTTTCAATCCACTCCATCATGATCTGGACGTCGCGCAAGGCGCCCAGTCGCTGGAACAGGCGCTTGCCGGCCTTCTTCATCGACTTCCAGTCGCGATCGGGATCCATGGCCATCATTCCGTCGGCCATGGCGCGGCAGCGGCGCAGCGAAACTCGGAGATCGTGGACTGGATCGGCGCTGAAGTCGGCGGAAACGTGCTCGCACTCTTCCAACACGCGCGTCATCCAGTAGCGGAGTCCCGTGGTTTTGGTGGCAGATTTCAAGTCTTGAGCCGCGACAATGCGACGGTGCCTTCAGCAATATTCTACTGAAGATACTGGTCGGACGCCTCTAGGGGAACTCCGGAAGAGATCAATGCTCAGGATTCAAAAAGGCAACCGGGAAATCAGCGAAGAGGTCATGGACCATCAGATGCTGTTCGCCCCTATCGCCCTTTGATCCTAACTGTCTGCGGCTAAGGATGCTGTTCCACTTTGAGGGGAATCCCGGGGGTAAGAGGAGACTGGTATCGCCCCAGTTGAATTCCCTCTTCCCTTTCGTGGGGACTTGCGAAAGCCATCGTGGAATTGCCGCCAGCGCCCATGAATTTCCCAGGCGGCGAACAAACGCAGTGACATTGCGGGCATTCGCACCGGCGGATTGGATGGGCAGACACTCTCCATCGTGGAATAGATCGTGGTGGTCGCGCCGGAAGCGAATCGCCTTCCAGATCAGGTAGAGCTTAATTCGTCCGTCGTGCCAATGCTCGACGAGATCCTGCAATCCATGGCCAGAATCGACGGCGTCACCTTTCGCGACGCTTTGAAGGGCTGCGATTCTTTGGTCAAAGTCGATTGGGCCGCGGTTGTCGGGATCAACCAGGCGCAGATCCCACAACTCAGAACCTTGGTAGAAATCCGGCACGCCGGGCGAAGCAATTTTCAGCAGCGCCTGCGAGAGGCCGTTAACCATGCCGAAGTAGGCGACCTTCTTCTGAAACTTACGGAAATCGTCGAGAAAGTCGCGATTGTCTTGCGCTGAAAGAATTTTAGCGACGAATTTTACAAGCGCATCTTCATGCGGCTGATTCGGCCGTGTCCAGCGGGTGTGCACCATGGCTTCGCGCGTCGCTTTGATAATGTGATCTTGAACTCGTTTGAGCAGGGTCGCACAATCGGCCGGGTCGAGCGGCCAAACACCTAATAGCGTTTGATATAGAAAGTATTCTTCGTTGCGGTCCGGTGCAGCGTGCCCGGCCACCTGTTCCTTATGCTGGGCGTTTTGCTTCGCCCACAATTCCAGGCGATCTTTCCACTCAGACGGTATTTCGGAAAGCACATTGAGGCGAGCGCGGACGTCTTCACTTCGTTTCGTGTCGTGGGTTGAACTGGCGTTAAGGCTCCCAGGCCATTGGCGTCGATTCTCGAGGAATGCGTAGAACTCTTCGAGCGCAGCTGCCTCCGACGGAACCGGATCGCCGCCTACCTCATTCAGCGATAACAGAGGATGGTAGACATAGAGAGACGTGTCCTCCAATCCCTTGGCCACAATGGGGCCTGTGAACTGCTGCCATCTCATCACGAAAGCCAAACGGGCTTCGCGCTGATCGACAAGTACATGAGGCGGATTGAGAATCAGCAGGACTTCGCGGACAAAATCAAAACAGGCGGAGTTCACGGTCGAGGCTTTACTCCGCGCCATCGCGACAGCCTGTTCAATATACTTGGTGGCGTGCGCAGGCAGGTCCATGCTGCGGATATAAGTCCGGTAGATGGAGAGGCAAGCTGTGACTTCGATGAGAGCATCGATGAGCTGCTCTCGATTTAACTCGCGCGCATAGCGATCCTGAGCGGCAAGTTCGGCCAAGTGTCGGCCCAAGGTTCGCATCTCGACCCCGAG